>JASEHX010000025.1 GCA_030018645.1 Candidatus Margulisiibacteriota bacterium
AGATACTTATATACTTCCAAAAAATCGATTACGCTTTTATGCAGTTTTTCAATAATATCCATGTTTTTCATATACTACCACGATTTTACTTTTGGTTACAGATGTGATAGACTGGATATTTGATGGTCAAAGTTTTTCCTTTCCATGGTATTTTATATAACAAGGACAAGCTAAAAAAGAACCTTTCTTCCCTTTTTGCCCCGCCCTACGACGTCATTAACCCGGAAGAACAAGATGCCTTTTACGAAAGCAATGATTTTAATTTTGTCCGCTTGATCTTGGGCAAAGAATTTGCCGACGACAGTGAGTACAACAATAAGTATGTCCGCTCGGCCGCTTTCTTAGACGGCTGGCTGCGGCACAAAATCCTACTGCAAGACAAAAAACCGGCCTTGTACATTTACGAACAGCGTTTTTTCCTGGGCGGCCGCAAATTCTCCCGCCTTGGATTTATCGGCCTCCTGCGGCTCGAAGATATGGGCAAAGGCAAAGTTTTCCCGCACGAAGACACTTATCCCAAAGCCAAACAAGACCGCCTCCAGCTCATGCGGTCAACCGCCTGCAACTTGGAATCCATCTTTGCCCTATTTGACGACGAAAACCAAAAGGTTGAGAAATTGCTTAAAAATGCCGTAAAAAAACGGCCTTTTATTGAAGTAACGGATAAACAGCGTGTTACCCACCGGCTTTGGCGGGCAGACCATAAATCGGTCATCGGCAAAATTGTCAAGGAAATGAAAGATAAGGCCGTCTTTATTGCCGACGGGCACCATCGCTACGAAGCTGCCATCCGCTATAAAAACGAGCTGAAATTGCGCAATACCAAGTTTTCGGAAGAAGAAGCCTACAACCACATGATGGTCTATTTCAACAGTATTGAAGATAAAGGATTAATTGTTTTACCTATCCACCGTGTCCTGCGCCAGCTTTCCTTCTTTGACAAAGAGCGCTTCAAGCAAGAATTAGCGCAGTATTTTTACCTTACCGAATATAAGGCCGGGAAACAATCAGCCCCAAAAACACTAAGGAAACTCTTGCGTGATATGCAGAAAAAGGGCCAAGCCGCTCATGTCTTCGGCTTATATATGGGCGAGCACAAGTATTACTTGCTTACCCTAAAAGATGAAAATAGTATCGAGGAAATGATCACTGAAGACAAATCCAAAACCTGGAAAAAACTCGATGCAACTATTGTCCATTACGCTATCTTTGACCGCATTTTAGGTATTGCCAATCAAACCGCCGAAAAAGTCGTTTACACCCACAATGCCGAAGAGGCCGTTAAAATGGTTAATGAAAAGGGCTTCCAAGCCGCCATCTTGCTCAATCCTACTAAGATTAGTGAAATTGTTGCCATCGCCAGTAAGCTGGAAAAAATGCCCCACAAATCTACCTTCTTTTATCCCAAGCTTTTATCGGGGCTCGTGGTTAATAAAATTGTACACGGGGAAAAGATTAAACTTTAACTCTGGTCGTTTCCCTCACCCGCTTGCCTTAATAATTCCCCCCTCTCCCAGCCTGCCCGTCCGGCAGGCGGGTGGGAGAGGGGGAGAGTCTTTTGCATTAGCGGGTGAGGGCCGCAACGTTTAACTATTAAGCTACAACTTCGCTGGCATCTTCCAAGGCATCAACAAAATCGCTGACTTTATCCTGAAAAACCATAATGCTGAAGCGGTCAAACTTATCTTTGTCTACCAATTTGCTTTCGGTAATGGTAATGTATTTTTGATTATTTTTTGCTTCTCTTACCGAAATAAAGTAAGTCCTTCGCCCGGCTTTAACCATGCGGTTAAACAGGTCTTTGCTTTTCTTTTCCATCGTTTCCATTTTTCTCACCTCCTTTCTTATAAAATTCTAACTACTCAAAACTCATACCTAAACTCACGCTACGTCACTTTTTCATAGCTAATAATCCGCTCCTTCAGCCAATTCCAGCGCAGCCAAGATTGCAGTTCGTCAGAGCGCATGTAAATTTCGCGGATGCAGTTAAACGGCAGCTGGTAAACCACCCTATACATTTCTTTCACCTCCTTTATCCAGAGTGCGATATTGCGTTGCTTCTGCAATGTGCTGTGCCTTAATTGCTTCGGCCCCTTCCAAATCCGCGATCGTCCTTGCAACTTTAAGCACCTTGTCATAAGCCCGACCGCTTAATTTAAGATGGACAATAGCGGATTTTAATAACGCTTCGGCTTCCGCATCCAAAACGCAATATTCCTTAATTTGCTTTGGCGTCATGCGGGCGTTAGAAAAAACCTTGGTTCCGCTAAATCTTGTTTGTTGTATTTGCCTAGCACTAATCACTCGCTCGCGAATGATTTTTGAGGATTCTCCCTCCGGCAAAGCAGATAATTCTTCCGGCTTTAAGCGGGGAACTTCCAGTTTGATATCGATCCGATCCAGCAGCGGGCCAGACAATTTTCGCCAGTATTGCTGGATTTGGAAAGGCGTGCAGGTACAACGGCTTTGCATATCATAGAGCCGCCCGCAGGGACAGGGATTCATGGCCGCCAACAGCATGAATTGTGCGGGATAAGTTAAAGTAGAATGCGCGCGGGAAATAGTAACTTTGCCATCCTCTAAAGGTTGGCGCAAGACCTCCAGCACTTTGCGGTCAAATTCAGGAAATTCGTCTAGAAACAAGACGCCCAAATGCGCCAGGGAAACTTCCCCCGGCCGCGGGATCCGCCCTCCCCCAATTATTCCAATATCGGAAGTAGTGTGGTGGGGAGAGCGGAATGGCCGCGCCGTAACTAACGATTTTTTATTGTTTAACAGGCCGGTAACTGAATAAAGCTTGGTCACTTCCAACGCCTCTTCAATTGACAGGGGAGGCAATATGGTGGGCAGGCGGCGGGCAAGCATGGTTTTGCCGGATCCGGGGGATCCAACCATCAACGCATTGTGTCCGCCGGCCGCCGCCACTTCCAGGGCTCGTTTGACATGCCCCTGCCCCTTCACATCCGCAAAGTCAAAGCCAAAGTCCTGGTCTTGCTCAAAGAGCGCATTTATATCAATGCAATGCGGGCTGATTTTCTTTTGATCTGAAAGATATTCGATTGCTTCCCTTAACGACTCGACCGGCAGGACATCAATGCCGGCAACTAATGCCGCTTCATCGGCATTTTCTTTGGCAACGATAATCTGTTTTTTGCCGCTGTCGCGCATGGATAGGCAGATCGGCAGGATGCCATTGACCGGTTTTACTGACCCATCCAGCGATAGCTCGCCTAGAATAATTTGCCCATCTAGCTGCTTGCCGGAAATTTGTTCCGATACCAGCAGCATTCCAAGAGCAATTGGGAGATCGTATAATGGCCCTTCTTTGCGGGTATCTGCCGGGGCTAGATTGATTGTAAAGTAACCGGCAGGCGCTTCAAATCCGGAATTTTCAATCGCCGCCCGCACCCGATCGCGCGATTCTCGAACCGAAGCATCGGGCAAACCAACAATTGATTGGCCCGGTAAACCTTTTTGGGAATCAACTTCCACTTCAATCTGGTAGGCATCTAACCCCAAAATCGCTGCCGACATAATTTTCACTAACATTGCTGCTCCTTAGTTAATGGCAAAAGCATTCCTGTAATGTTCGATCGCCCTTGCCCCAGAAGAGTTTTTATAAATAGTTAAAACATCAAATCTGCAATTAGTATTTTTGACGCGATTCTTATACAAATAATAACGCGCGGTGTAGATAATGCTTTGCCGTTTGCTTTTGCGGACAGCCCCGGCAGGGGGACCGTAGCTGCGGAAAGAATAATTCTTGATTTCTACAAAGACTAAAAAGTCTTTATCGCGGGCAATAATATCGATCTCGCCCTGTTGAGAATGAAAGTTGCGCTCAATAATTTCAAACCCGTGTTGTTTGAGGTAAATTTCAGCCGCGTCTTCGCCTTTTATGCCTAGTTCATAACTCTCGTAACCCATGATGGAGAGATATAAGCAATTTTATTACCAGGCCAGCAAAGACTGAAATGAGCGTCAAAGCAGTGCAAGATGACGAAAATTCGACGGTTGGCCTGTCGAAAAAAAAGACAAAAGAAAACCCCCGCTTTCTGTGAATCAATCATAGAAAACGGGGGCAAAGATTACTTAGTTAATTTGGTCAAAAAGATGCTGTCCCATAGAGAACTTAGCAACATTGCGCGCCTTAATGGTCAGCTTGGCTCCGGTTTGGGGATTTCTCCCCCCACGGGCTTTCCGTTTAACCTTCCTCCAAGTTCCAAAGCCAACTAAACGTACTTCCTGTCCTTTCTTTAATGATTTTTCAATTTCACTAAAGCAGGCGTCAACGACAGAAGCTATTTGGGACTTGGGCATTTTGGTTGATTTCGAAATCGAGCTGGTCAATTCTTGTTTGTTCATTTACTTCACCTGCCTTCCAATATTTATTCCAACAGTCATTGTAGCAAATGAATTAAAGCGCCGTCAAATTAAATTGGGCCGTGTCCGGTTTGCAACAAAAAAGCCCCGGTTGCAAACCGGACATGGGCCATTTTCTTCTAAGATAGATTGTATTTGGCAAATACAAGGCCTATTATTGTATCTGATGGATACAATGATTGAATTGGCAAAATAGGAAGAACCCCAAAAATAACTTTTCCCTTTATAACTATGTCCGCAGATCGAAAAATGACTTACTGAAGGTCAGATCGTTTTGCTTAAAAATTCCCGTATATGGATTTGTTCAATCCCTTGATATTTTTGGCCGACCAATTCGTCCATGGATATCACCATTTTTGAATAATTGTCCTTAATCAATAATAGATTGCCAAATTCCCTCTCTTTTGCCTTTTGGTCAGGGAGCAAATATGCCACCTGCAGGTATATTTTTTCTCCGCCTCGCTTTGCGACAAAATCTATTTCTTTATCCCGTAATTGTCCCACTGCAACTTCATAACCGGACATTTTCAAATGCATAAAAACCAAATTTTCCAATACTTTATTGATATCGGTTTGCCGATATCCAGTAATGACATGCCGCAATCCTAAATCTTCAAAATAATATTTTTCACCCACTGCAAAGACTTTTTTGCCAATAATTTCCGCTCGTGGGACCTTAAACAAAAAATATGCCGCGGACAGAAAGGAGAGATAATCTAAAACCACATTCGGTGAAATATTAATCCTTTGCGATTTGAGGAAATCGCTGATCCTCTTTGCGGAGATTAAACATCCTATATTATCCGCCGAATAGGACACCAACCTTTCTAAAAAAGCCACTTTCCGAATGTTATGGCGAGCCACAACATCTTTTAGCAGTACCGTATCGTAAATATTCCTCAAATAATCATAGACAATCTCATCCGTCAAATCCAAATGGATGAGATAAGGCAAATAGCGGCCGCTTAAACGGGTAGCCAATTCTCCCGATAAAAGGCCGGCATTGCTACCGGTGCAATAAATGTCATATCCCCCGCGAGCCGGCAAACTAGTAAAAGCCCGTTCAACTTGTTCAATTTCTTGAACTTCGTCCACAAACAGATACGTTTTCCCCCTTTTAGGGCTTTTATTCTTAATGTATTCCAGCAAATCCTTATAATTTTCGATAGAGTCATACTCATGAAGCTCTTTGTTAATTAAGAAAATAGCTTTTGCCCACCCGCCGCAAGCCCACAATAACCTTAAGGTGGAAGGAAAAACACCCTAATACTGGCTCACCGGATAAAACGACCTTCGATGGATTAAGCACGGTCCAAATTTTTCTAATTTTCTAAAATGCTCTTTGGTTCCATACCCCTTATGCCGGTCAAAGCCGTAATGAGGATATTTTTGGTGGAATTGCAGCATCATCCGATCCCTAGTTACTTTGGCGATGATCGATGCAGCGGCTATTGACGCACATCTTCCGTCTCCTTTAACAAGGGATACTTGCTGGATTGGCAAATCTATTCTCATCCGCTTGCCATCAATTAAAAGATACTGCGGCGTTATGCTCAACGCTTCAACTGCCATTTTAAGCGCTAATCGATTTGCCTTGCCGATATTAATCTTATCAATCATTTTATGATCCAGCAAAGCAATGCCAACAGCTAATGCTTTCTCTTGTATTTCTAAATATAGTTTTTCACGCAGGGTTGGAGTAAGTTGTTTAGAATCGTTTAACCCCTTAATTTTTGTTTTGGGAGAAAAGATTACGGCGGCGGCAACAATGGGTCCAGCCAGAGGCCCGCGGCCAACCTCGTCCACTCCCGCTATATACTCAAAATCAACATCCCAGAATTTTTTTTCATACCTAAAAGACAACGCCATTTTGCTGGCGCCATTATACTAGATCAACCCAAAAAGCGAAAGCGGCCAGATGCGCAGAAAGGCCTGGCCGATCACATTCCGCTTGGGAAGGAACCCCCAATAGCGGCTGTCGGCCGAGGCGGGACGGTTGTCACCCATCATAAAATAGGCGTCGGAGGGAATTTTTACCGGCCCAAAATTGGCATAATCCTGGTTCATGGCATGCTTTTCTTCGATTGGCTTACTATTGATATATACGATCCCTTGCTTTATTTCCAACGTTTCGCCCGACAGTCCAACCAAACGTTTAATAAGGTCGCGCTTAGGGGTTCCTTCCGGCGCAACTTGACGAAAGACCAAAATATCCATCCGCTGGGGGATCTTAAAATGATAAATGACTTTATTGACCAGGATGCGGTCACTGACATTAAGCGATGGTTCCATGGAGCTGGAAGGAATCCAAAAAACTTGCAGGAAAAAAGCGCGGATAATCAGCGCCATAATTAGGGCAACAACGATAGTTTCGGCCCAATCAAAAAACCAGTGGAATAAACGCGGGGCTTTGCCTGCTTTATCCGGCTTTGGCATTTTCCTCTTCAACCCGGGTGGCCCGGCTGCCAATCCTGCCTCTTAGGTAATAAAGCTTGGCGCGGCGCACCTTGCCGCTGCGCAGAATTTCAACTTTTTCAATGCGGGGCGAATGGACAATAAAGGTCCTTTCGACCCCTATGCCCTGGACAATTTTGCGGACAGTAAAATTTTCGCGCACCCCTCCGCGTTGGCGGCGGATGACAATCCCTTCAAATCCCTGCACCCTTTCCTTGCCGCCTTCCACGATTTTAGAGAACACTTTTACCGTATCCCCTACTTTAAATTGCGGCACTTTTTCTTTTCTTTGCGCCTTTTCAATTTCTTCAATAATCTTACTCATGATAATAACCTATCCAATATTATAGCATTTGCCGAGCGGACTGGCAAATGGTTATAGTCGTCAGTTCCCTTAATCGGTTCCAAGACAATATCCGCTCTGGCCAGCAATTCATCCGTCATCCCCCACCCCGTCCCCAGCATAATTAAATATGGCCTCCCCGAATTTTCAATTTCTAATCTCAAATTCTCAAATTTCTCTGTCCCGTTGGGTTTAGCCGACGTCCCTACTAAAACCGGCTTTTGCCCTTCTATTTTTTCGATCTCGGCCACCGCTTCTTCCAGGTTTTCTTTGATCGAGATTAGTTTGAAGGCTTCCGCCCGGGTCCAATTAAATTCCATACTCTCCTCATCCCCCCAAAAATCAACAATCCTGGCGGCGAACTCCCGCTGGGCAGGCATTGGATTAACCACATAATATTTCTTTACTCCAAAAGTAGCCGCGGTCCGCGCAATATCGTGCAGGTCAAAGCCGGTGATGCAAGTGGAAACCACTTCATGGCGCTTGTTATAGACAGGATAATGCAATAGGGCTAAATAAATTGACATAAACCTTTCCCAAATTCAAAACACTAAATCCTAAACAAGTCCTAAATCCAAATTATCAAAATCCTAAATTTTATTAAACATTTGATTTATTTATTAGAATTTGTTTAGTGTTTAGGATTTAGGATTTCCTCCAACGACTTTTTGTCATTTTCAGATAAATTGGCTTTGGCCAATAGATCTGGCCGGCGTTCCAACGTCCTCTTCAAAGCTTCCTTGCGCCGCCATTTTTCAATCTCGGCATGGTGGCCGGAAAGCAAAACTTCGGGGACCCGCTTTCCTTCAAATTCCTCCGATCTAGTATAGGATGGATAATCAAGTAATCCGCTATAGAATGAATCTTTTTTGATCGATTCTTCTTCTTTCGCCACTCCCGGAATCTGTCGCACCACCGCATCAATTAAGACCATGGCCGGGATTTCGCCGCCGGTTAAGACATAGTCGCCAATTGAGATCTCTTCGTCTACCAAACCGCGCACCCGTTCATCTACTCCTTCATAATGCCCGCAAAGGATAATTAAATGTTCTAATTTGGCAAGGTCATTAACTTTCTGTTGAGTTATTGTTTGACCAGTTGGGCACATTAATATAACTAACGACTGACGACTAACGACTGACGACAATGCTTTGGAAATCGGCTCAACTTTCATAACCATTCCCGCACCGCCGCCGTAGGGAGAATCGTCGGCGGTCTTGTGCTTATCCGAAGTAAAATCGCGCAGGTTAACAATCTTCAGGCGCATAAGGCCTTTTTCTTGGGCTTTTTGGAGTAAACTCTCCGAAAGCGGCCCGTGAAACATAGCGGGAAATAAGGTTAGGACCTCAATCTGCATTAAGCCGCTTCGCGGATTTCCTGGATAATTCCGTCTTTGACAATAATTTCGGCTCCGCCGACCTTCTTATAAAGATTATCGCCCACTGCAACATTGACCGGGCCTTCGAGCGGCCCTTGCACAAATTCGGTGTTGAGCTGGAGTTTTTTGGCTTCCTCAATTTTCAGCAGTAAATCACTTTTGGCGGCAGTCTGGCGGCCCTTTTCATCGTCCCATTGGTGCTTAAAAGCCGCCGCTTTTTGCATTAAGCCCTTTTTCTTCAAATTGTCCAGGTATGAGCGGCTGCGCTCGTCCATTTGGGTTAACTGCGAATCAATATTGCCAATCGCCCTTTCTAGTTCCTTGATCAAATTTTGTTTGAAGCTTTCGGTAACAATGGCCTTGACCATTACGACTCTTTTTAATTCGATCTCGTTCAAGTTTTCTTTTTTATTTGCCATTGGTTTTCTCCTTTATAAATTAAACTGTGCTGGGCCGCGGGCCATCATCGGTCAAGATTTCGACGGTGACTTTTTTATTTTGCTTGGCCGCCGCCGCTTTTACAATGGTCCGGATCGAATTGGCAATCCGTCCTTCTTTGCCAATTACTTTTCCGGCATCTTCGGGGGCAGTGCGGATCTCGATGATCGTGATCGACTCGCCGGCCGTTTCTTTGACACTAACTTGGTCGGGACGGTCTACCAGGGCTTTGGCAATGTATTCAACTAGCTCTCGCATGGCTGTTCCTCCTTATGCAGTTTGGCTTTTTTCTTGGGCAAGGCGGCAACGTCAACCGCTGGCAGGACCCCGGCTTTCCCCAGCAGAATCCTTACTTTATCGGTGGGTTGGGCACCCTTGGCTAACCAAGCTTTTACTTTTTCGGCGTCAACATTAAGCAGCTCGGATTTTTTCAGCGGATCGTATTGGCCAAGTATCTCGATAACACTTCCTTCAAGTGCGGTGCGGTCGGGCTGGACCACCAAGCGGTAACACGGCCTATTCTTAGTGCCTTTTCTTTGTAATTTTAACTTTACGACCAAAAAACTAACCTCCTTAAGCGTCCTACGAAGTGTTTATTATATCATTCCTGATTGCAAAAATCTAGTGAAATTTTTCAGCAAGGTTAACGATACATAGGTAGGATAAGACAATGGGCGAACCAGCATTTGATAAACGAAATTATGACATAGCTTCTATCTCCCGCGGAGAGAAGAAGCCCACTTATCAGGTCCAGGAAGCTAACACGATGGACCCTTCAAAAGTTCAAAAACCCGGAAAATTCATTAAGGTCTTTGCTGACGTATTCCTGCGCCGAGAAGCCAGCGACAATTGGATCTTTTAAGGAGAAAAGACATGAACACCATGGATACAACCAAATTAATTAAGACCATCGAACAGCTGTCACTGCAAGGATATCTAGAAAAACTAGTTCACGCACCATTGCGAAAGGTAACTTTATTTACCCGCTTCCCTTACACCGAAGCCCCCAACGTTTCGGATCCCCACAGTTTTGTGCTGGTTGACGACGTGTCCAAGATCGCCGGCCTAAACAGCGGGGAATTTAATAATTAAGTTTTTTTGCCTCTAATTTTGTGCTAAAATTAAGCACGATGAAAGCCATGGTATTGGCCGGAGGTTTAGGTACCCGACTGCACCCGCTAACGGTTAACCTTCCCAAGCCCCTGGTCCCGGTCGCCAACCGTCCGCTGATGGAATATGTTATCGAGCACCTCAAACAACACGGTTTTGATGAAATTATCGTCCTCCTTTACTATCAACCTGAAATCATTAAGAAACATTTTGGCGACGGAAAAAGGTTTGGAGTTAAGATGTCGTACGTTTCGGCGCCCAAGGATTTTGGCACGGCCGGCGCAGTCAAGTTTGCCGCCAAGGATTTGAGCGAACCCTTCTTGGTCATCAGCGCCGATTTGATTTGCGATTTTGATTTGAGCCGGGTCATCAAATTCCATAAAGACAAGAAATCAATTGCTACTATGGTTTTAACCCGGGCGGCCAACCCCTTGCCTTACGGCATTGTTATCCTAAACAAAGAGAATAAAATCAAGCACTTCCTGGAAAAGCCCTCTTGGAGCGAAGTTTTCTCGGACACTATCAATTGCGGCATTTATTTGCTCGATCCCAAAGCATTGGAATATATCCCGTCAGAAAAGAATTTTGATTTCAGTCATGACCTTTTCCCAAAACTGCTGGCCGAAAAATTACCGCTTTTCGGTTTTGTCGCCGACGGGACATGGAAAGATATCGGCAGTTTATTAGAATACAGCATATGCCAAAGAGAGCTTATCGGCGGAGAAAAAAACAAAATAGACGGGAGCGCAAAAATTGCTGATGATGCGCAGCTGGTCCACTGTTCCGTCGGTAAAAACTGCCAAATCGGCCGCGGTGCTGTATTAAAGGGGGCTATTTTGTGGGACAACGTGATTATCGGGGCAGAAGTAAAAATCGAACGCGGGATCCTCGCCTCCAATACCACAGTTGGCGATCGGACCGTCATTGAAGAAGGGGCCGTTATCGGCGAGGGATGCCATATTGGCAAAGACGCGCTGGTCAAGGCTTTCGTAAAAATCTGGCCCAACCGCATTGTGGAGGAAGGCGCGGTCGTTTCGCGTTCCATGGTGTGGAGGGAGCGCTGGACCAAAGGTATTTTTGGGCCGTACGGCGTAACCGGCCGGTGCAACATTGAGATTACGCCCGAGTTTGCCGCCGCGCTGGGCGCCGCTTACGGAACTATTTTAGGCAAAGGGGCTGAAGTAGTCGCCAGCCGCGACAGCCATAAGTCCTCTCGTATGATTTTCCGCGCCCTTATCTCGGGTTTGCTTTCGGCGGGAGTTAACATTTCCAACCTGGAAGACGTCCCCATCCCCATCAACCGCTACGAAATTCGCTCCTTAAAAAGCAAAGGCGGCGTCCACGTCAGGAAATCGCCTTATGATCCGGACATCATTGACATCAAACTGCTGGATGAAGACGGCTCCGACCTTCGCCCGTCAAAAGAGAAGAAAATTGAGCGTCTCTTCTTTGGCGAGGACTTCATGCGGGCAGGGATTGAAGACGTCGGCGAACTTTCCTTCCCTTACCATCGGGTAGCCGAGTCATACAAAGCCGGGATCCTTTCTTTGGCCAAGGCAGAACTTATCCGCTCGGCCGGGATAAAAGCCGTAATTGATTATTCATATAGTTCCGCCTCGAAAATTTTTCCGTCAATCCTGGGCGAACTGGGAATTGAAGTTGTGGCGTTAAATGCCTATATTGACGAGACCAAAATAACCAAGAACAAAGCCGTGTTTGAGAGGGAACTAAACCAGCTTTCGGAAATCGTGAAATCGCTGAAAGCCGATATCGGCATCATGCTTGACACCGGGGCCGAGAAAATTTTCTTATGTGATGAGAAAGGGCGAATTTTGTTGGGAGACGCGGAACTGGCCGCCATTACCCTGCTCAACCTTAAAAGTTATAAGGGGCCAATTGCCGTGCCGGTGAAGGCCTCCCGTGTTATTGATGACCTGGCTAAAGCCTACGGCGCCAAAGTGAAACGCTCCAAAAACAGCTCGCAAGCCATGATGGAAACGGCTTCCCTGCCGCATATAAAATTCCTGGGCGAGCCGCTGGGCGGCTTCATTTTTCCTGAATTCCAGCCCACTTTTGACGCCCTGTTTGCCACGGTAAAAATCTTAGAATTGCTGGCGGAGGGAAAAATAAAATTAAGCGGCTTAGTAGATGAAATTCCCAAAATCCACATGGCCAGCAAGGAAATCTCCTGCGCTTCAGAACAAAAAGGCAAGGTCTTGCGCAGTATCGTCGATGGCGCTAAGGATGAGGAAGTTGACTTGACCGACGGAGTCAAGCTTTTTCACGGCGCATCAAAAGACAAACAGCCGGATTGGGTACTAATTTTGCCCGATCCTGCCCGCCCGGTTATCCAGCTTTACGCCGAAGCCGGCTCCGACAAAGAAGCCAAAAAACTAATTAGCGATCTCGTAGAAAAGATTGATGCTTTAAAGCAGTAAGGAGCCCGCCTATGCGCATTTTTTATGTTTCCCCCGAGGTCGTGCCGTTTGCTAAAACCGGCGGACTGGCGGATGTTGCGGGGTCTCTGCCCAAGACCTTGGCTGAACTTGGCCACGATGTGCGGATAATAATGCCCCGCTATAAGATGATTGATCCTAAAAAATGGCAGTTAAAAAAATTAAACGATGAAATATGGCAAGGTGTCTTGCCGGGTTCAAAAGTCATGGTCTATTTTTATGAAAATGAGGCCTATTTTGCCAGCCGCGACGGGCTATACCAACTGCCGGGCGGAATTGATTACGACGATAATCTACAACGTTTCTCCGCTTTTTGCCAAGCAGGTTTACGTTTACTAAAAGCTATTAATTGGCAGCCGGAGATTGTGCATTGCAATGACTGGCAGTCCGCCTTGGCCATCGCTTACCTTAAAGCAACCTACGCGGATGATCCTTTCTATAAAAAGATGTTGACCGTCTACTCCATCCACAACATGGCCTATCTCGGCTTGTTCAATAAAGAGCTCCTGCCGTTGACCGGCTTGGGCTGGGACCAATTTACCCCCGACCGGCTGGAGTTTTGGGGAAACTTTTCTTTGGCCAAAGCCGGCATTGTGTATTCTGATGTCATCAATACGGTTTCAGAAAAATACGCCCAGGAAATCCAGACCGCCGAGTTTGGCTGCGGGCTGGACGGCCTGCTGCGCTCGCGGGCGAAGGATGTTTATGGGATAGTTAACGGACTGGACTACGATGTTTGGAATCCGGCTACCGATAAGAATATCCCGCGCCGTTACAGCCCGGCCACACTCGATCTTAAAGTATTCAATAAATTAGAACTGCAAAAAAGAAATAGCTTGCCGCAGAAAAAAGAAACGCCGGTAATTGGCATCACTACCCGCCTGGCCGACCAAAAGGGGTTGGATATTTTATCCGAATCCCTGCATGCTATTATGGGTTTGCAATGTCAATTAATTGTCTTAGGAACCGGCGACCAAAAGTACCATGATTTGCTTAAGGAAGAAAAAAAGCGCTTCCCCGACCAGTTGGGACTGAATTTGGGCTTTGATGCCGCGCTGGCTGAGTTAATTTACGCCGGCGCTGACATGTTCCTTATGCCTTCGCATTACGAACCCTGCGGTTTGGGCCAATTAATCAGTTTTAAGTACGGGACCATTCCTATTGTCAGGAAAACCGGGGGGCTGGCCGATACTGTGCAAAATTTCAATTCCAAAACCGGTGACGGCACTGGCTTTGTTTTTGAAGAATACCATTCTGAAGCGTTAATTCGCACCATTAAAAACGCCTGCGACACTTTCCATAAAAAAAACCTGTGGAAAGCTTTACAAGAAAAAGTTATGCGGCTCGATTATTCCTGGGAAGCTTCGGCGAAAAAGTATGTTGAGTTATATGCAAAGGCCACAGGAAAATTTTAATTTGGGTTTATAAACCTTGATCCCGCACTCTATGTATAGTATACTATACATAAAAT
>JASEHX010000026.1 GCA_030018645.1 Candidatus Margulisiibacteriota bacterium
TTTAAAGACCGCGCGCTTTATATAGATTTTGAAGATGAACGGCTGGGTGATTTCAAACAAGACGATTTTCAAATCCTGCAGGACGCCTTTTGGGACCTTCACCCGGAATTAACCAAAAAAGAAGCCATATATCTGCTGGATGAAGTGCAAAACGTGAAAGGATGGGAAAAGTTTGCCCGGCGCGTAGCTGAAAAAGAAAAAAGCAAGGTTTTTGTTTCCGGCTCTTCCTCAAAAATTATGCCGCAGCAATTGCATACGGCCCTGCGCGGCAGATCGTGGAGTGTTGCGATATTTCCATTTTCATTTATCGAGTTTTTGAAAACAAAAGAGTTCAATTTGGAGAAATTGGCTTTTCGCCGCAAGGACCAAAGTAAAATTTTGTTTTTCCTAAAAGATTACTTATTATGGGGCGGTTTCCCGGAAACCTGTTTTATCTCACAAAAGCTGGAAAAACAAAAAGTCATCTCTGAATATTTGGACGCGATATTTTTCAAGGACCTGGTCGAACGTTATCAGATCACCAATATTCCCCTATTGGAAGCATTGCGCAATAAGCTGTTTTGTTCTTTTGCGCAAAAACTGTCGCTTACCGCCATTTATAAACAATTAAAGGATAAGCTGCCTTTTTCGAAGGACAGCCTATTTGCTTATTTCAAATATTTCCTGGAAAGCATGGTAGTTTTTGAGGTTAAGAAGTTTTCCGAATCGCTCTACCAGCGCCTGCGCAACCCGGCCAAGATTTATTTAGTGGATACCGGCCTGGCCAGAAAAACCACCTCCGATGATCTGGGAAGACGGCTGGAAAATTTAGTTTTCCTGCAGCTTCAGCGAAGCGGTCTCACATCTTATTATTATGAAGGAAAGAATGAGTGCGATTTTATCGTAAAAACCAGCGGCGGCAAATTTTCTGCTATGCAAGTTACTTGGGACCTTACACCCGAAAACGAAAAACGCGAGTTGGATGGACTGGTTGAAGCCGCGCAGCATTTGAATGCTAAAACCGGCACCCTAATTACCTTTGACCAGGAAGATTGCTTTAGCCGGAAAGGGGTTAAAATTGCAGTGGTCCCGGCCTGGAAGTGGCTTTTGGAAAAAAATCAGCAAAAATAACCCGTAACCAAGATGTCTTTGCCCAGGCGATCAACTTGAAATTGCTTGAGCCATTTGGCTTGTGAAGGTAGTTTAACCCCTAAACCTTCCACTGAAGTTTTCGCGTCGCGCCCGCCAAAGATTTTGGGAACGATTATAAAGTGGGCTTTGTCCACTGCGCCGGCTTCCAGGAACGAGGCATTAACTTCGCCTCCGCCTTCGACAAGGAGGCTGGTAATCTTCCTTTTGCCTAGTTCGTGTAACAACTTCCTAATATCTATTTTCGACTTTTTACTGTCTATTTCCAAAATCTCCGCTCCTCTCTTCCTCAAAGCCGCCGCTTTCTCCCTGGGAGCAGCCGGCGAAACCACAATTATTGTCCTCGCTTCTTTGGTATTCATAACATTGGTATGAAGCGGAGTTCTGGCCAGTGAATCAAGCACAATGCGAATCGGATTTTTAATCTTTTTCACTAAACGCGTTGTCAGCTTCGGGTTATCAACTAAGACAGTGTTAACGCCGACCAGAATTGCGTCATAATAATTGCGCAGGCGGTGGGCAAAGCGCAGAGAAGCCGGCCCCGCCACCCAGCGGCTGGCTCCGGTCTTAGTGGCAATTTTGCCATCGATAGTTAAAGCGCTCTTTAAGACTACAAACGGTTTGCGGGTGGTGATAAATTTCACAAATACTTCATTGAGTCTCCGTGCCTCTTTATCTAAAAGGCCAATTTTAACCTTAACCCCATGTTTTTTTAATATTTTGAAACCTTTGCCGTTAACCAGTGGATTGGGGTCTTTCATGGAGGCGATTACTTCCTTAATTCCAGATTGAATGATTAAATCAACGCAAGGCGGATTATTGCCGTGATGGGCGCAAGGTTCGAGGTTAACGTAGAGTGTGGCGCCTTTTGCCTCTTTGCCGGCTTTTTGAATGGCCCAGGTCTCGGCGTGGGGAGTGGCCACTTCGCCATGATAGCCAATGGAAATAATCCGGCCGCCTTTCACTAAAACCGCCCCCACCATCGGATCAGGAGTTGTTCTTCCCTCGGCTGATTTAGCTAGCGCATGCGCCTTGCGCATAAAGCGGGTGTCATCTTCGGTGAACATGGGGTTATTTTAGCACTATTTTAAGGCTGAAACTCGCTCTAATTCCTGTCGCAATAAATTTTGATAATCTTCTGCTGTAATTCTAGTAACGGTGCGCGCCCCTTGATCATTTTCCCGGCCCGCCCTTTCCGCCACCGTTACTATTTCCATCCGCTGGATTTGGCCGACCAAGCCAACATCATTGGCTAGTTCCCTGTTTCCCTGGATAGTGCGGGCGCTTGGAACTACGTCAACTCCAATCGTCAAAAGGGCTTTGGTTTCTCCAGGACGTTTGGCGGTAAAAATATTCGCAACGTTGTATCCCATTTGCTTTAAAGCCGCCATTACATCATCAGCCAAACCCCGGCGATCGAGTGTTTCAATTTGCACGTAAAATACCTTCGACGACAGTGCCTTTGCTTTCCGATATGCTTCCTTAAAGATAGTGCGCATGCCAGCAATTATGTCAGCGGCTCTACGTTTCCCTTCTCCGATTTCTATGAGCATTCTAGCTGTGGCTTCCGGCAAGCGGGCAGCAGGCACTTTTTCGTTGCTTATACTGCGCAAATAACGTCTAAAAAGCAATGACGACAACAGATCTTCCACTGTTAAGTAATAAGGAGCCGCTGCTTCCGCTAACACTAATAGCCCGTTCTGTTTCTTGTCTTCCTTGGTTCGGCTCTGCAAAAAACCCCTTAATGACTTGGCGGCCTCCCTGGTTTGCACCCAATCTAACCAATCTAAAGATGGCAAGGATGCCGGATCGGTTTCAATAACTACCCTATCTCCATTTCTCAAAGGTGTGGAAAGAGAAACCCGTCTTTCATTGACCCGGGCCGCCACTGTCTCGATAAAGACTTGTTCATGCACCCAGCGCGCAAAGTCCAAAACCGTCGCTCCCCAAGGCAATTCTACCTTTCTTCCGTCCCTGGCAAAAACGTTTATCGGATTAGTGGTTGCCGCCACCATCCTGCGCAGTTCATCCACCCCGCTTTCACCAATTCCCTGCAAGTCCTCTAACAGTGCGCTTATCCAAAGCTGCTGCCCACCTTGTCGATGGTCAGCCAAAATGCCCCTTTGGTAATTATCATACATTTCTCGGTCGCGTATTTGCACAAGTAAGGGACCCAAATGCGTTATGATATAGGTTTGCAAAAAACGGTGCCCGTTGGGCAGAGGATCACTGATATAATCGCGGATTTCGGGCTGGACCGGAAGATGCTGGCCGTGAATAATTCCCAGGAGAATGAAACATTCAATTTCGGACTCAACCACCAAATTGATGCGCCAAATATCGGTTGCCGTAAATTGGTCAACGCCCCTTTTCTCCCTTCTTTCATAAAGTTCATATGCCGCGCGGGTTTCCAGCACTATTGTGATATTTGAACTGGCGCTTTCTATTTCGCCTTGCAGTATTTGAACAATCTCTCGAATTTCTGCTTTGCTATCTGTAATTATTCGATCACGGGCTTCGCGAATCGATTGATATTTTGCCGGCTCAAGAATAGCAAAGCACAAATCTTCCAATTCTCTTTTTATCGGCCAGATGCCCATCCGGTCAGCTACGCGGGCATGGATGCTTAAAGTTTCTTCCGCTTTTTTTCGCTGTTTTTCTAGCGGTAATTCGTCAATCGTGCGCATGTTATCTAAGCGGTCTAATAATTTTAAAATTATGCTTTCATGCTCCCTCGCCCCAAACTCAAACCATTTTCGAAAAACAGCTATTACAGTCGGTTCTTTTCCTTTATATTCCACTTCCTTCCCTAATTCCGTAACCCCTTCCACCAAATCGGCAACGCGCGGATTAAACTGTTTGATTAACAATTCTTTGGTTATCCCGGCGTCTTCCCGCAAGTCGTGCATCAAAGCCGCCGCACAGGCCTCAGCACTCATGCCAAGTTTAGCTGCCATTACTGCCACCCTTACGGGGTGGACAATGTACGGCAATTTTTCCCCCTCCCTAAAAACAGCATTGTGGCCTTGCCAAGCTAAGCGAAAGGCCTGGGTAATAAGTTGTCGGGCAGAAGGATCGGTTTTTGCATATTGAAGGATAATAGCCTCAACTCGCCGCCAGTAAGGAGTTGGGGTAACAACCGCGGATGGCCCAGCTTGAATCGGGATTCGGTCGGATGTTTCTCGGGGCAATTGCCTTTCTAGTAATCTTCGCTCAAGCATCCGTTGAGAAGAAATAGGCGCTCTCCAAATTTTCTTAACGTCCGCCCATTCTACTTGATGTGGTCTATTTAGTATTCTCATAAACATTTATCCAACGAATGCCCTCGCTCCAGCAGGGCCGCTAACGGAACAAAAGGAGGGATGCGGAAAGTGGTATTGACTTGAAAGACGTCGTAGCGCTGCTCGGCAATAGTAATGGGCTTGTCTGAAAGCCGCTGGCGAATTCGGGTGCGAAGATCCCTATCGGATATGTGTTTTACGATCCAATCAATTGATTTAAAATCCCCTCGGTCCATGGCAGATTGCACTTGATCAAGCAATGTTCCGTCCAGAGCTCCATCTTGTGTATTGCGCAAAGCCACGCGTCCGGCTACCGCACTGCCATCTGAAAATTCGGTAATGACATATAAGCTGTAATAAGTCGGCAGGTCGCGCTGGTCGCCCAATATTTTTTGTTGTCTTTCACGGGCCGGATCGCGCTCATAGGAACCGAAAACTAATTCTTTGTTTCTCCTAACCCTTCCCACCGGCAGGCGGCAAATCCTTCCGCTGGGCTCCAGCAAAACAAAAAGGTTTTCCGGCTTATATTGTGCAAGTGCTTCCCGTTTTGCCGCCGGACCTTGGTCTTCCAAAGGATGGAATAAACCATCGCTCCGATAATGCCAAGTTTCACCCATCAATCCATTGCGCTGGATGCGGGCAAGAACCGCGCGGGCATAAAGTCTTTCCAGCTGGCGGATCGCGGCGGCCGAACGCCCGCCATTGTCATTTGTATCTCCAATATAGGCGCCGGCGGTTTCCCCCTTCCCATTTCTCCCTCTTCTTTTTTGTTCCGGGGCAAATAAAACCACCCCAGCTTCTAGGGCCAAATCGAGCAGGAAAGGAACAATTGGCTGATTTTTTAAGTTAACCACTCCTGGTATTTCCATTTGATCCGGGCTGTGTAAAACCGCTTCAAACGAACTGCCGTCCAGAAGCTCAAAAAGCATGGCAGTCGGAAACTTCCCCTCCCCTTCATGCCGCAGCCTAATTTCTCGGCAAAGCGAGGACAGGAAATCCGTACTTTCCAATGTATATGTTCCTTCTCCGATCCTTGTGATAAATTCTTCCCAAATAACTCGTGCTAAACGTGTGCGGCTGTTCATGTCCATCATAACCGCGGCATCGCCAAACGCCGGCCTTGTGTTGAATTGGAATTGCAAGCCGGCAAAAGCCATTTGATTTGTCCGCAGAAAAGCAATTTCATTGGCTCGCCCTAAAAGCGCCTCAATCGCGGGAATATATTCGGAATTAATTTCAGCCGCCTTTCCTGTTAATGCTCCAGCTCCGGCCGCCAAAATATGCAGGCAGAAATAATCCACCCAAAAGGGCACCCGTTGGCTTTCTTGAGGACTAAGCCCTTCAATAACGGGATTATAGTCAAGTTGAATTTGCCCGCCGACCGCTGTAACCCTAAAACAGAGGCGGAAGGCATATTCTCGGTGCGTTTCATCAAAAAAGCCCAAGCACAATTCCAAATTGTTTCTATTCGGTAAAAATACAAAACCGCAAGAGACTGGCGGCGCTAATGGATCAATGCTGATTGCGAGCGTTAAGCATAAGTAGGCAAACCCGCTATTTATATGCTTGGAAAAAATCCTCAACAATCTTGCCCTAACTCGTTCTGCCCCTTGCCTTAATTCTGCATTGTCGGCTCTGGCTATTCTTAGGCCTTTTTCAGTTGGATTAAAAGCCAAAAAATCCTCTATTTTCATCCCCTCCCGGCTAAAGCGCGCAGAAATTGCCCGGCCATTAATTTCAATCACCACTACTTTGGCGGAGGGTAAAAACCGGCCAAAAATCGTTTCATCCAGGTTTAATGAACTGTTCGATAATCTAACCGCCGCATCTTCCGGATTATTTTCAGAAAGCGCGCGCAAAGAACAAAGCTCGCCAAACGCGGCTTGCGGGGAACCGACTGGAACACTCCGAGTTAATAGTGCGGTAACAATGGGGGCAAAGAAGCCCAGAAATGCCATTCTGGGAAGCGCATCTTCAAATCCTTCGCTGTCGCTAATATTTTCTTCGGTGCAATTGTGGGAAAAATAATCGGCCGCATCTCTCAAACCCGGCAGGTTAATTCCTCCGGTCCTCCGGGCTTTCAATTGCGCGGCCGCGCCGATGCAAGCATGCGCCAAGACTACCTTTTCCCTCGGCGTGTCCATCCGGGCGTACAATTCCAGCCCCATACTTACTTGTTCCCTAATGTGCTCTTGGGGAGATAATAAGAGCAATATTTGATACTTTATTGCTAGTTCATGCACATTTGTCTGCTGAATTGGCCTTTGTTTTTTCCCCTTTAAGGCAAAGGGGATCAAAATGTTTTTGATGGCTGTCTGGTCGGCCGGCGGCAATTCAGCGCAGGCGTTTACCGCCTCAAAAATGCATGAGGCCGCAGTTTCAAGATGATCAGCCTCCGCCCCTGGCTCAAACACGGCAACCGCAAAGGGAAGAAATTCCAGCCATCTTCTCTGTTCCGTCCCAAGAACGCATAGGGCAATTCTGGCCGTGGCAACATTTCGCGGCAGAATGCCTCTTCCTCCCCTTTCTATTGTTCTCACCGCACGCAATAAGACCAGGAAATTTTTTTGGCCAAAAGCAGAAATAACTGCTTTCAGATAATCAACTGACCGGCTAACACGGTCTAGGCGAGAAGGGACTACTCTCTGGCTCATGGCAATAGCTTGTCGGCCAGATTGGGCTAAGATTTCAGTTTTTTGATGATTTCCTGGGGATTATCTGCGTAAAAGATAGCCGATCCGGCTATAAGGATGTTGGCGCCGGCCTGCTTGGCCAAAGGAGCAGTGTCGAGGTTTATTCCGCCGTCAATTTCAATATCGACTGACGACTTACGACTGACGACTAACGACTGCAAAGCTCTTATTTTTTTCAAAACTTCCGGTATGAATTTTTGTTTTTCAAAGCCGGGATTAACCGACATGACCAATACCAAATCGATTTTATCCAGCACTGGAAAAACTTTTTCAATCGGCGTCCCCGGATTGACCACTACGCCTGGGCGGCAGCCGTTTTGGCGGATCAGCTCAATATCTTCTAAAAGACTCTTTGAGGCTTCAACCTGGATAGTAATAATATCGGCGCCAGCTCGTGCAAAATCGGGGATATAACGGTCGGGATTTTCGATCATTAGATGCACGTCCAGCGGCAGTTTGGTGCACTTGCGCGCCGCGGCTACGATTTGCGGCCCCATGGTGATATTGGGCACAAAATGGCCGTCCATTACATCAACATGGATCCAGTCCGCGCCTGCCGCCTCTACTTTCTTTATTTCCTTTTCCAAATTTCTAAAATCTGCCGATAAAATCGACGGCGCAACTAAAATGGCCATATTCGGAATCCTCCCTCTTCTTTCTTTTGCTCCTCGGTTTGCCCTTCTTTGGTAGCAATTGTAATGTTTACCATGCCGCCGCTCTCAATTTCTTCGTCCGGCAAGGGCAGCTGCAAGACAATCAAACCAGCATCCATTTCGTGGGTATTATTATACTCTACTTGGCCTAATGATAAGCCCTGCGACTTGAGTATTTCCTCGGCTTCGCCCAGCGTCTTGCCCAATAAACTGGGGGCCGGGATTTTTCTCCTGCCGGAACTGGTGACCAGCTTGACGGTGCGGCCAACTTTAACCATTCTCCCTGCCTCTGGCTGCTGCGTCACTACGCAAGCCAGCGGTATTTGCATATCATAGGTACTGCCGGCCAGCACGCCGTTTAATTGCAATTGGTCCAATTTTTCCATGGCCAGCGGCAGTTCCATCCCCCGCAGATCAGGAATTGCCACCGAAGGAAGCGAATCAACATATACTACATAAAAATATCCGGCCGCCGCAGGGAAAACGATTAGTATCAAGGTTGCCAGTAAAACCAGGCGGAGGATGGCCAATTTAGCCCTTAAAATCATAAAAATAATAAAAAGAGAGGCAAAAATGACGTAAACAAGATAAGCGCTCAAAAGGGTAATTAGCATATTTACCTGCCAAAAAGAAAAGCAGAAAAGATGCCGGCAATTACCGCCGCTATAAGGACAAATAATAAGATCCATTGGCGGTGCTTTTCTTTTCCCCATTTTAATCGGGTCGGACCGATTTCTTCCAAGGCCGCGGCATCGGGCAAGCTGTCTCCTTCCCCATATTGGGTAACCGTGGAATCGAACAAGCTGGACAATTCGTCATTGAGCGGCTCTTTATAAACTAAGGTTTTTTTCTCCAAGCTCTCGCGCAGTTCAGCAATTGAAGAAAACCTCTGCAGGGGATCATATCGCAGGCATTTATTTAATATATCCTGCAAATAGCGCGGCAAACTGTCAATGAGTCCCGTCGCCAAGATAGTGTTGGATTTCAGCTTGGTCAAATTATTGCGGATGCTGTCATTGGATAATAGCGGTTTTTTCACCAGCAATTCGCCAAGGATTTGCCCCAAAGAATAAATATCGGAAGAAACGGCCGCCGGGCGCCCCAGCAATTCTTCCGGAGAAGTATAATGCGCATTGTCAAGGATGGTTAAAACTTTTTGAGGGATGGCTTCCTTGATTTCTCCTTCAACCACAAAGTCAGTTAAGCGCACGACTCCCTGGACATCAATGATGATATTGCCGGGTTTAAGCGCCCCATGGATGATCCCGCGGCTGTGGGCAAACTCTAACGCGCGGCAAGATTCCTCGATGATTAAAACAATTTTCTCTTCGCTCATTTTTTCGCCGCTGTTCTGTAAATCTTCCAGGCTTTTTCCTTCAACATACTCCCTGATATAATAAAATCCCTGCCAGCCGTAGTCGCCGTCTAATAATTTGGCAATGCCATGGTAATTGATCAAGGTGAGATCTTTTACCTTTTGTTTCATAACGCGGATCAGGGACGAATTGAGGGTCCCGCGCTTATAAATTTTTATGACGATCGGCTTGCTGGACCCCAACAAAGTGCCTTTATAAGTGACGCTGAAAGGGTTTTCCGATATTTTATCTGTAATGCGGTAGCGGCTTTTTAGGATTTGCTCCATGAACTAGATTATAGCATGAGCTCAAATCTTTGTGTAAACCTTGGCGGTGACGCCGCTGGCGTCGAAGCGGCGGGAGGAAACCAATTTGATTTTTCCGCTGGCTTCGTTTTCTGCCAGCCAGGCATTCCAGCGGTAAAGGGAGTCATCCAGCGCATTTTCCGTGTAGGGACTGCCCTCACTAATGTCAACCGTCATAAAATACTCATTAGCGCCCTGTGCTTTTATGTTTACCCCTGCCGCTTGGGACGGAAAATCGCAGGAAACAACTGCCTTTGAAGAACGGAAGTGGAATTCGATTGTTTCCGGGTTAAGGTGTTTAATGTTAATGGGAATATAAATCTTGGCGTCAGCGGGGACGGTCGCCCCAAAGTATTCCATCACTTGGACCATGTTTTGGGATGGATGGTTGGGGAAAAACAGCCCCCAGGCCTGGGGAATGGAAAGGGTTGCCGGCAGGAGCAGGATCAAAAGCACGGCTAAAACCAGTTTAAAATCTTTCTGCTCAACCTTTTCCAGTACATAAAAGAGCGCCGCAGAAAAGATCATGAAAATAAAGGGAACAATAATGTAAATCATTTGGGGCGATTTGGACGGGATGGTAAAAGTGAGCAGCAGCAAGACCGTCCAGACAAAGAAATAAAGGCGGTTGACAATGCGGTAGCGCACCGCAATGAAAGGGACAAGCAGTGACAGCAATAAAAAGAGGCCAAGCCAGGGCGAAAAAGACAGGTTTTGGATAATGATCCTGGGGTAATAAGTTAAGATTGCCCAAAACCCCTCCACCCTTTCCCCGCCGGAGTATTTAAACAGCGCCGCCAAGAATAATAATAATTTACGCGACAGTGAAACCGAAAACCAAAGTCCCGCCAAAACCAAAATAACAAAAAGGACAATTAATTTACGGTAAGCCCAAAAGATAAAATCGAGGGCTTTTTTCTCGCCTTTTTTCTGCAGTTGCATCCCTTCATAAAATAATGGGCCGAGCTTGACTAAGGTCATGACCAAAAAGGCGGGGATCATCAGATACGCATATAAATAGTTGGTATAGATTGACAACCCAATTAAAACGGCCAGGAAAATATATTCGACGGTAATTTTATTCTCTTCGCAAACCAAATAGGTATTAACCGCCGCCAAGAATAAAAACGCGCCCAGCCCTTCCAGCATGTTTTCCGAGGCATAGCGCACCATTAAGGGCGAGGTAAGCGCCAAGAGAACCGCCACAAAGCCAATGCGCTGGCCCAGCCGGTTGGAAAAGCGCAGGGAGATCAAGTAGATCAAAACAATCGACAGTAAAAAGAAGAGCAAGCTAAGCACCCGGGCAGTAGTACAGCTTACGCCAAAAATCAGAAAGAAAAGTGACAACAGCCAGGAATGCAGGAAAGGCCAATTCATTTGCCTTTGCGTATCGTAAAAGAAAGCGCCGAAATCCAGCGCTTGGATATCTCTCACCAGCCACACGCCGTATAGAGCGTGTTGGGCTTCTTCTTTGGAGAAAGCGTCCCCCCGGAGGATGCGGTTGACAAAAATCAGCCCGCCAATCAGCAAAACTACAGCTATTAAGATCGCCAGTCCCTTGAAATATAAGGACTTTGTCACTATGCTGTGAATTATAACATCCGCCTATGGCTTGTCAATAGAAGGGCATTAATGTAAACTTAATTTAATTTATGCTAGACAAAACACATTTCCCCTTCGGGGCAATAGATATTATTCGTACGCTAAAAGGCAAAGGATATCCGGCTTTTTTAGTCGGCGGCTGTGTGCGGGATCTCTTGCTTGGTACTTTGCCGGACGAATGGGACATTACCACCTCCGCCAAACCAGAAGAAGTCTGCAAATTATTTGATAAAGTCATCCCTACCGGCATTGAGTATGGTACGGTAACCATCCTTTTGCCCGATGGGCAGTATGAAGTTACCACTTTCCGCTCCGACGAAAAATATATCGACGGCCGGCACCCCTCTAACGTCCGATTTACCGATGATATCCACCAAGACCTGTCCCGCCGTGATTTTACGATTAACGCGTTGGCTTATGATCCAATTGAGAAAAAGCTAATTGATGACTTTAACGGACAAAAGGACCTAGCGGATAAGGTTATCCGGGCAATTGGTGATCCGGTAGAGCGTTTTTCGGAAGACGGCCTGCGTTCAATCCGCGCCTGCCGGCTGGCGGCTAAACTGGGCTTTACCATTGAAGAAAAAACCTTCGAAGCTATTACTAAAACCCTGGCCGTTACCCAAAAAGTAGCGCCGGAACGGGTCCATGACGAAATCATTAAATTGCTTTCTGCTCAAAAACCGTCCATTGGATTTGACCTTATGTCAAAATCCGGCCTTTTAAAAATCATCCTTCCCAAGCTTGAGGACTGCCGGGATGTGGAACAGCCGCCGGAGTTCCATAAATACGACGTATATTGGCACAATTTACAGGCTTGCGATGCCGCGCCCCAAAACAATCCTATCGTTCGTTTAGCCGCCCTCCTGCACGATATCGAAAAGCCGTCCTGTAAAGTGGATTATACTTTTTACGGCCATGATCAAAAGGGAGCGGAGACAGTAAAAAATGTTTTGCAGAGATTAAAGTTCAGCAATCGTGATATTGATCAAGTTGCCGGCTTAATTGAGAACCATATGTTTGATTATTCATCTAAATGGGGCGATGCCGCGGTGCGCCGCTTTATCCGCCGGGCAGGATTAGAAAATATCGCCAACCTCTTTGCCCTGCGGATAGCCGATACTAAAGCTATGGAGCGCGAGATTGACTCGGGTTATCTGGCCGAACTGCAGGCCAGGATTGACAAGATCATCGCCGAACAAAACGCCCTGCACGTCAAGGACCTTAAAGTGAACGGGAAAGACGTCATGCAAACCCTTAATCTTTCCCCGGGGCCAGAGGTAGGAAAAGTTCTAACTGCCCTGCTCGAAAAGGTTTTAGATAACCCGGCTTTGAACGAACGGGAAAAATTACTGAAGATGATAAGAGATGTATAATCCCTCACCCACCAAGCTCAACAAGCGCACCCTCTCCCATCCTCCTTCGTCCTTCGGACTTCGGCGGACAGAGGGGGGAGAAGGTCGTATTGTGAAGCAGCAAAAGCCACCTTCTCCCTTTGGGAGAAGGTGCCAATCCATTGCGCAAGCGGATGAGGGTTGGAGATTGTTTTTATTTACCGCTTTTTGGATTTTGTCTCTTTCAGCTTGTTCCTTCGCCGATGAACTAAAGCTCCTGCGAATCGAAGCTTCCCGCAGTTTGGGCAATGATTATCTTGATATCTACACTACCGGATTGGTGGAGACCAGGGGCCTTTTGCTGGAAAAAGAACTGCAAATCGATTTTCCGGGAGTACTGCTGGATAAAAATGTTGAGATCACTGCCGTTAAATCAAAGCGGGTTGCCAAAATCTCTGCCATTCAAGCCGACCCCCAAACCGTTCGCGTTATTATTGCCCTAAAGAAAGCTATTGATTATAATATCGCCCACATTTTCGGGCGGGATAAAACCGTCGTTGAGATCGGCGACCGGCGCGATTTTACCGCCGAGCTGATGGCTGCCTGGGAAAAAAAGGCCCTGGCGGAAAAAGGCGACCCCATCAAAGCGTTTGAATTTGCCCCGGCCGGAGGGGTCAATCTTTCGCTTCAGGGAAAGACGGTTATTCTTGATCCCGGCCATGGCGGCAATGATTCAGGCGCTATTGCCCCCTGCGGCTTGCCGGAAAAAAATCTAACTCTCTTAACTGCCCGCAAAACGGCCGAACTTTTAAGCGCGGCGGGAGCCAAGGTCTACTTAACCCGCAACGTTGACCGCAAAAATAACCTCAAAGATATTGTTGATTACGTTAACCGGACAAAGGCCGACATTTTCATCTCCCTCCATTATAATTTCTGCGGCAAATCGGATATTGGCGGAACGGAAACCTACTATTATAATGCCAATAGCCGGCCGCTGGCCTTAAACCTGCACCGTTCATTACTATACGGCCTAAAAAGAAAGGATCGGGGATTGAGAAAACAGATTTTTTATACTGTCCACCACAGCCAAATCCCGGCGGCCTTGCTGGAGCCGCTTTTCTTAAGCAATCAAGAGGAAGAAAAGCTGGCTTTCACGCCGGACTTTCAAGCCTTGGTCGCGCAAAGCATATTTACGGGGGTGAAGAACTATTTCCGAAGTAACTAGCATCCGCCATTTTGGGCCGGAAAGGATCGTTAAGAAGCCGGGCGAAAAAATCAAAAGCGAAATGATTATCCCCTCCGCCCCGCTGGGGGTTTTTGACTCGGGGGTGGGGGGATTGACCGTCCTTTCGGAAATCATGCACCGGCTTCCGCACGAAGATGTCATTTACCTGGCCGATGCCGCCCGCATCCCTTACGGCGGAAGATCGTCTGAAGAAATCATCGCCACAAATAATG
>JASEHX010000135.1 GCA_030018645.1 Candidatus Margulisiibacteriota bacterium
GGTGTAAAAAGGGCTAAAGGCCTTATCGCTTGCGCCGATAATGACATGGAAAATGTCTTTGTTACCCTTTCTGCCCGAGCGGCCAATCCGGCCATCTATATTGTTGCCCGCGCCAGCGGCAAAGATTCTTCCGAAAAACTGCGTTTAGCAGGAGCTAACCGAGTCGTTGCCCCTTATTTTATCTCTGGTAAAAGAATGGCGGCACTGGCGCTGAAGCCGGTGGCCAGCGATTTCCTGGATATGGTCATGCATGGCGAACAGCTTGAATTTAGCCTGCGCGAAGTAGCAATTCCTGAAAGGTCGCCATTGGCAGGGAAAACTTTAGCTGATTCGCACATCCGCCAAAAATCAGGGGCAACTGTCCTGGCTATTCGTAAACCGGACGGAACATTTGACCTCCAGCCGCTGGCTGAATCAAAAATTGAAAGAAGCGATGTTTTGGTCGTGATTGGGACGGTGGAGCAATTAGATAAGTTTGAGGGGATGGTGAGGTAAGGGAAGAGCATAGGGGGTAGGGAATAGAGGGAGGAGTTAACCATGATCAATGACATTAAAGTTATCTTTGACAAAGACCCGGCGGCGGGGAATATTTTTGAAGTGCTAATGTACCAAGGTTTGTGGGCGGTTTGGTTCCATCGCTTGGCCCATGCCTTATATTCTGTAAAGATTCCGGTGGTTCCCCGTTTTATTTCTCAATTATCCCGCTTCCTGACCGGCATTGAAATCCATCCCGGCGCCAAGTTTGGCAGTCGGGTTTTCATTGACCATGGGGCGGGGGTAGTTATCGGCGAAACGGCCGTGGTTGGCAATGATGTTACTCTTTATCAAGGCGTAACTTTAGGAGGCACCGGCAAAGAAAAAGGCAAACGCCATCCGACCATTGGCAATGATGTAGTGATTGGGGCGGGGGCGATTGTGCTGGGACCGATCCAGATTGGCGATAACTCGCGGATTGGGGCGGGGGCAGTCGTGACCAAATCAGTTCCCCCCGAAACAACGGTAGTGGGTAATCCTTCCTGGATTATGCGCCTAGAAGGCCGGCGGCTGGATCCTCTGGAGCATGGCGCATTACCGGATCCTATCCATAAGGCATTGGATGAATTAAACCAGCGGATAAAAGCGCTAGAAGATAAAAGATAATTGCATGACGCTATTCCTTCATAATACTTTGTCCGGTAAGAAAGAAGAGTTTATTTCGTTTGATCCTCCCCAAGTCAAAATGTACGTTTGCGGCATCACCCCTTATGATGAAACTCACCTGGGCCACGCGCGGGCCTATATCACGTTTGACGTTATCCGACGTTATTTGGAACATTGCGGCTACAAAGTAACTTATGTACAGAATATTACGGATGTAGATGATAAGATAATTGCCAAAGCTCAAAACCCTCACCCGCTGTCCCAGAACCGGCCCCCCTCTCCCAGCCTGCCCGTCCGGCAGGCGGGTGGGAGAGGGGTTGGGGGCGAGGGATTAGAATTATGTCGGGAGTTGGCTGAAAAATATATCCAATCATACTTTGAAGTGATGGATGCTTTGAATGTTAAGCGGGCGGATAGGTATCCGAAAGCAACCGAACATATTGGTGAGATGATTAGCTGGATAGGTGGTTTGATTGATAAAGGGTATGCGTACATTATAGATGGGGATGTTTACTTTGAAGTTGCCCAATTTAAGGACTACGGAAAATTGTCCAAGCGTAAACTGGAGGATTTGGAAGCCGGGGCAAGAGTAGGGATCGATGAGCGCAAAAAAAATCCGCATGACTTTGCCCTCTGGAAAGCGGCCAAAGAAGGTGAGCCTTCCTGGGACAGTCCTTGGGGCAAGGGGAGGCCGGCTTGGCATATCGAATGTTCGGCCATGTCCTGCAAATATTTGGGGGAGCAGTTTGATATCCACGGCGGTGGGATGGACCTTATTTTCCCACACCATGAAAATGAAATTGCGCAAACCGAAGCCGCCACCGGCAAGCCCTGGGTCAAATATTGGGTCCACAATGGCTTTGTAAACATCAACAAACAGAAGATGTCTAAGTCGCTGGGGAATTTCTTTACGGTTAAAGATATTTTGGCCAAGTTTGATCCCATGGTAGTGCGTTTCTTTCTACTGCAAACCCACTACCACAGCCCCATCAATTACAGCGATCAGGAACTGGCAAGTAGTCAGGACGCTTATGGGCGGATTGTGAAGTTTATCAACCATCTGGATTTTCTAATTGAGAAATCAGCCGAACATGCCCCGCTGGTGGAATCGGAAGATATGTCCGAGGATCTGCAGCCCTTTAAGGACAAGTTTTTTGCTGCCATGGACGATGATTTTAATACTGCCGGAGCTATTGCGGCGATTTTTGATATGGTCCACTTTTGTAATAGAACTTTAGCGGAAGGGGAAACCGACAAAGAGTGTTTGGAGATTATGAGAAAAGAAGTTATGGGGTTGTGTGTGGTGCTAGGATTGATACTAAATTGCCGACTAACGACCAACGACCAACGACCAACGAACGTTGACGCTAAGAAGATTGAAGAATTGATTGCGGAGCGCGAAATTGCCCGATCAGCCAAAGATTATGCCAAGGCGGACAGCATTCGACAACAATTAGCTGATTTAGGAATTACAATCGAAGATACCCCGCAGGG
>JASEHX010000027.1 GCA_030018645.1 Candidatus Margulisiibacteriota bacterium
ATTTTTCTCTCAAACGGCCCGGCCGACCCTTCTGCTGTAACTTATGCAATTGAAGAAATTAAAAAGCTTTTGGACAAAAAGCCCATCTTTGGGATTTGTTTAGGTCATCAATTGTTGGGATTAGCTTTTGGCGGAAAAACCTACAAGCTAAAATTTGGCCATCACGGCGGAAATCAGCCGGTAAAAGATTTAATGACCGGAAAAGTTGAAATTACTGCCCAAAACCATGGTTTTGCCATCGAGGTTGCTTCCATCTTTGGCGAAATAGAGTTAACTCATATTAATTTGAATGATAAGACGGTAGAAGGAATGCGGCATACCCGCTTGCCAATTTTCTCGGTCCAATACCATCCAGAAGCAGGTCCCGGTCCGCATGATGCCAATTATCTGTTTAAACAATTCGTTGAAATGATGGAGAAGAATATAAAATGATTCAAAAGGGCAATAAGATAATTAAAGGGCAATTGTTTGAGGACATTAAAAAAGTCATTATTGAAGCCCGTGCAGTTGCTTATCGCGCCGTCAATTTTACGATGGTAAATGCATACTGGAACATTGGGCGTTTAATTGTTGAGGAAGAACAAAAAGGGAAGTCAAGGGCCGGTTATGGCGAAAAATTAATAACAAATCTTTCTATTAAGCTTACCAATGACTTTGGAAGCGGCTTTTCTTCCCAAAGCTTATGGAACATGCGCCAATTTTATAAGTTATTCCCAATTCTCTCTGCATTGCGGAGAGAATTATCGTGGACTCATTATAAAATGCTTATAAGGATAGAAAATGATGCAGCTAGAAAGTTTTATTTAAATGAATGTGTTCAATCAAGTTGGAGTACCCGCCAGTTAGAACGGCAAATAGTCTCATTTTATTACGAAAGATTGCTGGGTAGTAAAAATAAACTGCCGGTAATAAAAGAAGCAAAAAAAAGAGCAAAACAGATTATCTCGTTCCCAGAAGAACAAATAAAGGACCCCTATGTTTTGGAATTTTTGGGATTGGAAGGCAGCCCGCATTTGCGGGAAAATGAACTTGAGCAAGCTTTAATTGGCCATTTGCAAAAATTCATTCTTGAGCTTGGCCGGGGATTTTCTTTTGTTTCCCGCCAACAGCGCATTTCTACAGAAACACAGCACTTTTTTATCGATCTTGTTTTTTATAACTATCTGTTAAAATGCTTTGTATTATTTGATCTAAAAACGGGCAAACTGACGCATCAGGATATCGGGCAAATGGATATGTATGTAAGATTATATGAAAATAAAATGAGAAAGAAAGGCGATAATCCAACGATCGGCATTATACTATGCACCGAAAAAGATGATACCGTTGTAAAATATTCAGTGCTAAAAAACAATAGAAAGCTATTCGCTTCCAAGTATAAATTGTATTTACCAAGTGAAAAAGAATTCAAAAATGAGATTGATAGGGAAAGACAAAATATCAAATTGCTTTCAGAGAAGAAAATCGAAGATGCCTAAACGAACCGACATTCATAAAATTATGATCATTGGTGCGGGGCCGATCATTATCGGCCAGGCGTGCGAGTTTGATTATTCCGGCTCGCAAGCTTGCAAAGCTCTGCGTGAAGAGGGGTTTGAAATTGTTCTAATTAATTCTAATCCCGCGACAATAATGACCGACCCGGAAATGGCGCACCGCACCTATGTGGAGCCGGTAACCCCCGAATTTGTGGCCAAAATCATTGAAAAAGAGCGGCCGGATGCTTTATTGCCGACACTGGGCGGACAAACTGGGCTCAATACCGCAGTGGCGGTTGCCGAAATGGGGATTCTAGAAAAATATAACTGCAAAATGATTGGCGCCTCTCTTTTGGCAATCAAAACAGCCGAGGACCGCGAGTTGTTTAAAAAAGCTATGCAGGAAATAAAGCTTGATTTACCAAAGTCAGGTTACGCAAAAACCATAGAAGAAGCCCTGGCGGCGGCAGAAGAAATCGGTTTTCCACTGATCATCCGGCCTTCATTTACGCTCGGCGGGACGGGATCGGGCGTGGCCTATAATTTGGAAGAATATAAAGAAATTGCGGTCAAAGGCCTAGATCTTTCACCGGTATCACAAATATTAATTGAAGAGTCGCTGATTGGCTGGAAAGAATATGAGCTGGAGGTCATGCGCGACCTAAAAGACAACGTGGTTATTGTCTGTTCGATCGAAAATTTTGACCCGATGGGTGTCCATACCGGTGATTCTATCACGGTTGCTCCGGCGCAAACCTTGACTGACCGAGAGTACCAGCGCATGCGCGATGCGGCAATTGCTGTTATCCGCCGCATTGGGGTTGATACCGGCGGATCAAATATCCAATTTGCCGTCCATCCGGATACCGGACGGATGGTTATCATCGAAATGAATCCGCGGGTTTCCCGCTCGTCGGCCTTAGCGTCCAAAGCTACCGGTTTTCCGATTGCCAAGTTTGCCGCCAAATTAGCCGTGGGTTACACTCTCGATGAAATCCCTAACGACATCACCAAAGAAACCCCGGCTTCGTTTGAGCCCACTATCGATTACTGTGTGGTAAAAATCCCGCGCTTTACTTTCGAAAAATTCAAAGATGCCGAGCCGATCATTGGGACATCTATGAAGTCAGTGGGGGAAACCATGGCGATTGGCCGAACTTTTAAGGAAGCTTTGCAAAAGGGGCTGCGGGGATTAGAAATTGGAAGGGCGGGGTTGGGGGCGGACGGCAAAGACAAGATCAATTGCGAGGAAATAAAAAATAAATTATCCCAGCCCAATCCAGACCGCATATTCTATGTTAAATATGCCCTGCAAAATGGGATGCCGCTCGAGGAGGTATTTGCATTAACCAAGATCGACCCGTGGTTTTTAAACAATATCCAGGAGATAATTGATCTGGAAAAACAAATTAATCCCAGTAACCTGCTAGATGCCAAGAGAATGGGTTTCTCGGACCGGCAATTGGCATACTTAACCAACCAAAGTGAAATAGAAGTGCGGGAGAAAAGAATAACTTTAGGGGTTAATCCGGTTTATAAATTAGTTGATACCTGCGCGGCCGAATTTGAAGCCTACACGCCGTATTATTATTCGACCTATGAGGAAGAAAACGAAGCTATACCTTCAAGAAAGAAGAAAATCATGATATTAGGCGGAGGACCAAACCGCATTGGCCAGGGAATAGAGTTTGATTATTGCTGCTGCCATGCTTCATATGCTTTGCAGGAAGAAGGATATGAGTCCATCATGGTCAATTCCAACCCGGAAACAGTTTCAACGGACTATGACACTTCCGACCGGCTTTATTTTGAACCTTTAACCGCCGAAGACGTTCTAAATATTATTGATAACGAAAAACCGGACGGCATTATTGTGCAGTTTGGCGGGCAAACGCCGCTTAATTTAGCCATGCCGCTAAAAAATGCCGGCGCCCCCATCATTGGCACCAGCCCGGAAAGCATTGACATGGCCGAAGACCGCGATCTTTTCCAGAAAATGATCAAGAAATTAAAATTAGAACAGCCCAACAACGGGATTGCCAAGTCCAAAGAAGAAGCAGTAATAATTGCCGAAAAAATTGGTTATCCCGTTCTCGTCCGTCCCTCGTACGTTTTAGGCGGAAGGGCCATGCAAATTGTGTATGATGAAGAAGAGTTAAACGAATATATGGAGCACGCGGTAGCCGCTTCTCCTGATCGCCCCATTTTAGTTGACGCTTTCCTGGAAGACGCGGTTGAAGTTGACGTTGACGCGGTTTGTGACGGCAAACAAGCCATCATTTGCGGAATAATGGAACATATAGAAGAAGCCGGGATCCATTCGGGCGATTCGGCCTGTTCTATTCCGCCTTTTTCGCTTTCCAATTTCCATCTCAATAAAATTCGCGAAGCAACCTTTGCAATGGCCAAAGAATTAAACGTAATCGGACTGATGAATGTCCAATTCGCGGTTAAAGGCAATAAAGTTTACGTCTTGGAAGTCAATCCCCGCGCCTCTAGGACCGTTCCTTTTGTTTCCAAGGCCACCGGCGTTCCATGGGCTAAAGTCGCGACGAAAGTCATGCTGGGGAAGACCTTAAAAGAATTGGGAATTACCAAAGAAATCGAGCCCAAGCATTTTTCGGTGAAGGAAGCGGTCTTCCCTTTCAACCGCTTTCCCGGGGTTGACGCGACGCTGTCGCCCGAAATGAAGTCAACCGGCGAAGTAATGGGGATTGATGATAACTTTGGCGTGGCTTATATGAAGAGCCAAATTGCCGCCGGGCAAAAAATAAAAACCGGCGGAAAGGTTTTTGTTTCCGTCAATGACAAAGACAAACGGACAGTTGTTTCTATCGTTAAACGCCTAGTATCTTTGGGATATAAGGTGATTTCAACTGCCGGGACGGCCAAGGCGCTTAAAGCCCAAGGGATCGAATCTGAATTGGTCAGCAAGATCGGCGAAGAGCGGCCGGATATTCTTGACCACATGCGCAATGGGGAAATTTCACTCTTGCTAAATACGCCGTCAGGCAAAAGGGAACATGGCGACGGCCGGAAGATCCGGGCGCTGGCGATTTCACTGGGGATTCCCTTAATAACCACAATATCTGGAGCTCAAGCGACAGTCAACGGGCTTGAGGCGGTCAAAGAAAAGGGGTTGAAAGCAAAACCACTGCAGGAGTATTATTAGCTTTCAGGAGCATAAACAATGAAGGTTCATATCGGTTTATTCTTGCTATTGCTTGTCTGTCCAGCCTTTGCCTCCCAACCAGATACTCACAATACTTCCAATCCATTTATTGCTTATTCCAGCCTCCTTCTCCAGTGGGATTATTTGAATAAGCTTGGCCCGGTCAATCACTATTTAACCTTAAATATTCAACCGTCGGTCCCCTTTCATCTTAACCAGCAAGTTGACCTGTTGCTTTATTCTGATTTGCCGGTCAATTCAGAGATGAAGATGATCTATACCAATGCACCGGCAATGCAGTTGGGGGACTATCAGCAATTCTTGTTTTTTTCACCTGCGAATACAGGGAATCTTTATTTTGGTGTCGGCCCAATCTTTTCATTTCCTACTGCAACCACATCAGTCTTGGCAAGCGAAAAATGGGGAATCGGGCCAGCCCTGCAGGCTGCCTATTTTGGCGAAAAAGTGGCCTACGGGGTTATAGGGTATTACCTTTGCTCGTATGCTGGCAACCCTAATCGACCAAACATTAGCCGCACTTATTGGAACCCCTGGTTGACTTATAACCTAGATACATTTAATAATGTTGGGATACAGAGCGAGCCCTATGTTAATTTTATGACCGGCCAGGTACAAATCCCCTTGGAAGCCTATTACAACCATTTTATCTTGCTCAATAATGATCCGGTCAAGTTTACGTTTGACGGCTTGTATTGGCCGGTTGCTCCGAATTATTTTCCCAGTTGGTCGCTGCGCTTTAACATTACCTTGATGGTCCCCAGAAAATATTAAGGAGGGGGAATATGAGGAAATATTTTTGGGCTTTTGGGTTGGTACTGTTTTTTTTGCTCATGTTTAAATCATATACCTTGGCGGTGACTACCGCTGAAGCGGATGAAACAAAAGTCCAGCACCTGGCCAAACAATTGCAGAATCCCGTTGCTAGCTTGATCAGCGTCCCCTTCCAAAACAATTGGTATTCTGGTTTAGGGGCAGCGGGAAACGGGACGGAATATCTTTTGCGTTTTCAGCCGGTCATCCCCGCTCTTATCAATAATGATTGGCTGCTGGTTACCCGCCCGATTTTCTCTTACATCAGCCAACAAAATGTGGTTGGCACAACCAGCCAGACGGGATTGGGAGATACCCAAATTGAAATCTTCTTTTCTCCAGCCCGCGCGTCTGGCGACGGTGTTACTTGGGGACTTGGTCCAATTTTACAAATCCCAACGGCGGCCGAGGCACTGCTTGGAGCCGAAAAATGGGGCATCGGCCCGGCAGCCTGCCTGCATAAGCAGAACGGTCCCTGGACCACGGTGGCATTATTGAATCATGTCTGGTCTTTTACCGGGAATAATAACCGGAGTGATATTTGTGCAACATTCTTAGAGCCAATTTTTGCGCATTCTAGTAAAAAAGGGACCACTTTTGTACTTATGTCTGAATCAACTTATGACTGGATCAGTAATCGATGGGCTATCCCGCTTGAGGCGGGTGTCAGCCAAGTTTTGCCGCTGTTTGGGCATTATTGGAGCTTTAGCGCAACGGGTATCTATAACCTGGACTACCCGGGCAATATTAATAAATGGGCTGCGCGATTTACCGTTACGTTGATTTTGCCGGAACATAAATAGCTAAAAGGAAGGAGAATGAAATAAGATGAACCAATCAAGGTGGTATGTCCTGATAATCATTTGTTTGGCCCAGATTTTCTGTGCCACTGATAATGCTATCATGATCAACGCTTTGGCAGCTTTAGTAAAAAGCTTTGGGTGCAGTATGGCGGCGATCGAACTGGCAAATTCTATTTATCCTTTGATGGCCGGGGCATTAATGCTAACGAGCGGGTTGTTAGGCTTGAAAATCGGATGGAAAAAACTTCTGTGCGTCGGTTTATTTATCGCAGCCATTGGTGAAGTTGCTGCCGTTTTTAGCCCGAATGTTATAGTCTTTACCTGGCTGGGTAGGATGCTGGTTGGCTTGGGGGCCAGCATGGTAATTCCAGCGGTGCTAGGTTTAATTCCAACGGTTTATGGCGGGAGAGATTTGGCAATAAGCTTTGGGGTGGTGGGAGCGGCCAGCGGGGTTGCTGCCGCTTTTTCTCCTATTGTCGGCGGGTGGATAATTGATCGCTTCAGCTGGCAGGTAGCTTTTTTATTTATGGCTATATCTCTTGGTCTGGTTTTTTGGGGAGCGCTTAAGATTAAGAAAAAAGCCTCCTTAAACCGGGAAATTAAATTTGATTATCTTGGAGCGGTCTTATTTGCAGTTAGTATGCTGATGATTTTGCTTAGCCTTCTAAAAATCGGCCAATGGAACATAGATATTATTGTTTTGGTCTTTGGTGCTGGTTTGGCAGTGTTGGTCTTTTTTGGTATTTACGAACATCTACTTGAAAAAAAACAAGGGACGGTGCTATTGCCTTCAATCTATCTTCGCACCGGGCAAGTTGTGGCAGGGTTGGCGATGACGGCTTTAATCTTTTTTGTTTTTGGCGGGATGTCTTTCGTGCTGGTAGCTTATCTCCAGGTTGTTCTAGGGCTTAATGCCCTGCTCACCGGTTTGGCTTTAATGACTTTTTCTCTTGGATTAATCTTTTTTTCTTTCGGAACACCAATCATTATCAAGGATCCAAATCCCAGAAGGATTTGCCAAATTGGCATATTATTAACCTCTTTATCCTGTTTTCTGGTTGCCTTTGCGGTTGGTCTCGGATCTTTAAACCTTTATTTTATTGTTGGTATATTTATCCTTGGAGCGGCCAATGGCCTGCTTTCTTCCCAGGCGGGAGTAATTGTTACAGACTGCCTGCCTGAAGATAGCGCTGCCCAATCCGGCGGGATCCAGGGGTCAATGCGCGGGATTGGCCAAGCGGTTGGGATTGCCTTGGTCGGGGCGATTATGGCATATTCTTTAACTCAAATTGTTCATGGTGATTTGGCAACCAACCCCAAAGCAATTCAAATTACTCTGCTTTCTTTTTCCCTAATTGTTTTATTGTTTTACATTTTCACATTTTCTATCCCGACATCTACAGCCAATCAAAATTTAAAAGAAGCAGGTTAAAATATATTAGATAAGGAGGGAATAAAATGGCGACAAATGATAAGGTGATCTTTGGCGGGACAATTTATACGATGGAAGGGGAAAGTCCGCAGGCGGTGGAGGCGGTGGTGGTAAAAGAAGATCGGATTGTTTATGCAGGGACAAAGGCTGAAGCCATGAAAGTAATGGGGGACACAGTACCGGGGTTTGACCTTAAAGGCACAACCATGTTTCCTGGTTTTATAGACCCGCATTTGCATCCGGCCGCGATCGCTTTTCTTTATTATTCAATCACCATTCGGGCGGATGAAGATTGGGGGTTGCCCGATTTAAAGATAAACCCTGTGATTGGGCATGACGAATTTTTGGATGCCCTAATTAAGGCCGAAAGACAATTGAAGGATCCTGATGAATGGCTGATTGTTTCCGGTTATGCCAGTTACTATCATGGCCAGATCGGTCGAGCGGACCTAGAAAAAATATCTTCTACCCGGCCGATTGCTTTATTTCAACGTTGTTTGCATGAGGCCTTTTTAAACGGTAAAGCTATGGAAAGCTTTGGGGTCACCGCAGAAAACGCCAAACAAGAGTATGATATCGATTATCCCAATGGACATTTTGTGGAAGCCGCCTGTATTGAGTTTCTTTGGCCGAGATTGATTGGCATCATCATGCCGGGAGACCGCTGGAAAAAAGCGCTGGGCTACGCCGTTGAATATCTTCATCAAAATGGTATTACTACTATCATGGACCCGCTGGCATTTGACGGTTTTACAAAAGAGCAGCAGCAGCAGTTTTTACAAGTCTTTGATGCTCCAGATATACCTTTTCGCACCTATATGGTAGCTGAACCACGCTTGGCATTTGAAAAGGGCGGGGCTGATGCTGCGGTCGCATATGTTGATGGACTGTCGAAAAAAGACGGGAATAATATCAAATATATGAAAGCCGCCAAAGGTTTTGTGGATGGGGCCTTCTTTGCCCAACTATTTAGGATGAAGGGCGGATTTACGGATGGGCACCAGGGAGTATGGATTACGCCGCCGGACGAGCTGGGCGAGATCATGACTATTTTCTGGAATAAATATTATCCCATCCATATCCATGTGCAAGGCGATGAGGGGATCGATTCAATTATTAATACCTTTGCAAAACTCAAACAAGACAATCCCCAATCAACCAGCCGGGTAACCTTCCATCATTTGGCCACACCAACCCCCGATCAGATAAAAACCATGAAGCAAATGGACATTCATGCTTCGCTGCTGCCATATTATTTGCATGCTTTGGGCGATATCTATTCCACCCATGGCCTTACACCCGAAGTAGCACAGAACCTAACCCCGGCTGCGTCCTTTTTTAAGGCAGGAATTATTACTTCTTTGCATTCCGATTTTTTTATGGCACCGTCTAACCCGCTTTATTCGGCCTGGTGTGCGGCGACTAGGATTGGGGCAATTTCCGGCAAGGTATTAGCTCCAGAAGAGCGGTTGACGGTTTTCCAGGCATTGCAAGGAATAACAATTAATGCCGCTGATACCTTCGGCATGGAGAACGAAATCGGCAGCATTAAAGCTGGAAAGAAGGCCGATTTTACAATTTTAGCAGAAGACCCATTTAAAGTTGATCCGGTAAAAATGAAAGATATTAAAATTGTCGGCAAAGTATTTAATGGAAAATATTATACGTTGGCTAAGCAATAGGAAAGACTTATTAGTTCGAAAAGCGCAGGATTGTCCCGCTCGACCCCGCCGCCCATCCTTTATTAGGGGCAATGAAACAAAGGGATTCGATTTGCTGGGTGGTAGTGCTGTTTTGTGCTGCCCAAGTAGTACCGCCGTCAGAGGTAAACAAAATAACGCCGCCGTCACCGGCCGCCCAACCGATATTTTCATCAATAAAAGTAATACAGCGCAATTCAGTTGTTGTCCCGCTGGTAAGCACATTCCAATTGATGCCGCCATTGGTTGTTTTTAAGATAACTCCCTCCCTTCCGCAGGCATAACAAATATTAGCAGTGACGGCGTGAGCGCTAAATAAATTAGCCACAACCGGACTTTCTTGCGAAACCCAGGTAGTACCGCCATTATCAGTATTGAAGATGATACCGCCTTGCCCAACGGCCCATCCTTCCAGCGTTCCGCTAAAAGAGATACTATTTAAGTTATTAGTAGTGGCTTCGGTTGAAATCCAAGATATTCCACCGTCAGTGGTCTTTAGTATAAAGCCGTTGTTGCTGACTACCCAGCCCTCGCTGGTTGAGCAGAAGTAAACATCAAGGTAAAGGGTTATGCCTGGCAATGGGGAAACACGGGAAACCCAGGTAGTGCCGCCATTTGAAGTGGTAAATATTTTACGGTTGTCACCCACCGTAAATCCATAAGAATTGTTAATGAACTGGATGCTGGTGAGACGGTTAGTAGTAGCGGCAGTTTGGAATGACCAAGTAGCGCCCCCGTCAGATGTATATTCAATTGTGCCGTTATTGCCGCAAACCCAGCCGTTGTTGGCGTCGACAAAACTAATGCTGTTAAGTTTATTGGTTGTCCCGCTGGTCAGCGCGCTCCAGGTACCGAGAGTGGTAGTTGTAGTAGCTGTAGTTGTACTGGCAACAGTGGTAGATGTATCGGTGGAAGTTGTGGTTGTGCTGGTGGAAGTGGTTGTATCAGTAGAAGTTGTTGTATCAGTAGAAGTAGTAGTAGTCAACTCTTCCGCTTTTCTTCCGCAGTTCGCAGAAAACAGGAAAACAAGAAGCAGGACGAGAGCGATTGCGATAATTAATACGGATAATTTTTTTGTGTGATTCATCTTAAAACACGATACTACTTAAAACATGATACTACATCAGGGCATACAGGTCAATAATTTGCTCCAACTTTTGCTTGGCTTTGCCCGTATCAATAGCGGCTTGGGCCAATGCAACACCTTCTTTAATGTTTTTGGCTTTTCCGCCGACGTAAATAGCCGCACCGGCATTCAGTAAGACAATATTGCGTTTGGCTGCTTTTTCACAGTCGTCTAAAATCTGCAAAGCAATTTCAGCATTTTCTTCGGCCGATCCGCCGACAAGTTCTTCTTTTTTAACGCGGGCAAAGCCAAAATCTTCGGGTTGAATGAAAAAAGTTTCAATTTTCCCTTCTTTTAACTCGGTGACGCGAGTTTTTTCGGTCAAGGAGAGCTCGTCCAATCCATCTAGCCCATGCACAATTAGAGCGTGTTTGGTCCCCAGGTTTTTTAGGACCTGGGCCATTATTTCGGTTAGTTCTTCGCGGAAGACGCCCATGACTTGCGCCTTGGCGTTGGCCGGGTTGGTCAATGGGCCGAGAATATTAAAGACGGTGCTAATGCCAATTTCTTTGCGAGTTGGCATGGCAAAACGCATGGCCTTATGGAAATTGGGAGCAAAAATAAAACCAAAGCTCACGGTATCAATGCTTTCTCTCACTTTTTCCGGGTCGAGATCAATTTTAACGCCCAAAGCTTCCAGCACATCGGCTGAACCGCAGCGGGAAGAAACCGAACGATTGCCGTGTTTGGCAATGGGAACTCCGGCGGAAGCGGCAACGATAGCTGAAACAGTTGAGATATTAAAGGTTCCGGCATGGTCGCCGCCCGTGCCGCAGGTGTCCACCAGATTGGCAGATTTTGGGTATATATGCGTCGCATGCTCGCGCATTTTTTCAGCAAAGCCGGTGATTTCATCAATGCTTTCACCTTTAATACGGAGAGCAACCAATAAAGCGGCAATTTGCGAAGGGGTGGCATTGCCTTGCATGATGCTGTCCATGGCAATCGCTGCCTCTTCGCGGGTTAAATTCTGTCCGGCCACTACTTTTTTTATAGCATCTTTCATAAATACTTCCTCCTCGTATATAAATTGTTATAAATTAACCGGGATAAAGGGATTAGAACTATCAATGAGTTGGACACTAGCCCCATATCTAGCGGTGAATGAACGTTTATTAATTGTTTGCTTTTTCCACTTTATTTCAAATGCATTGATGATCTCATCTTTTTTTATTACCAAGTCAACTTCTCCGCTGCTGCGTGAACGCCAAAAAAATAAGCGGCTTCTTTGGCCCTGCAATAAGTTTTGCTTGGCAAATTCGGCAATAACCCAATTTTCCCATAATGCGCCGATATCGGCCCGCAATTGATTTAGAGAAAAATCATTAAGCATGGCATTTCTGATCCCTGTATCCCAAAAATAGATTTTATGGCTTTTATTGATCTCTTTTCTTGGATTTGTGCTAAAGGCAGGCAAACGAAAGATAACATACGTTTGTTCTAAAAGGGCTAAATAGCGCTCAACGGTTTGGCGAGAAATATTTAAGCCGTTGGCCAGTTCACTGACAGACACTTCGGATCCAATTTGATGGGCAAGCAGCATTAAAAGGCGCTTTATAATGTCAGGAGTTTTGACCAGCCCAAGCTGAAGGATATCTTTTAAAAGATAATCTGAAACCAAGTTTAGTAAATAACGGGTTTTATCTGAAGTGGTTGAGACCTCCGGGTAGTTGCCAAAGACCATGTTTTGGATAAGCAGTTCTTGTATTTGGGCGGGGAAAATTTCCAATATTTGGGCATCTGATAATGATGATGAATACCAAGATTGATTTTCAATTATTTCTCTGAACAATAGGGGTGGTAAAAAAAGTTTCTCATTCCTGCCGGTTAAACTCTCGGCTGACTGGTTCAATAAATTTAGACTGGAGGATCCCAGCAGGACAATTTTGACCGGTATTTGGGCATCAAACCAACCTTTGACGATCCTTCCAGCATCTGCTAATCTTTGCGCTTCATCAATGACAATAAAATCGGGATTGCCTATAGATTTTAAAGCATCAATCGGGGGGAGGGAGGCTATTGCTTGGACCCTTTGTTTATCAACCTCGATATCCAGATTAAACAGTTGATATTTTTTCCCCGAAAGGACATGTTTAACTAGAGTGGTTTTTCCAACCTGCCTTGCACCTAAAACAATAATAACCTTGGGGGCGTTAAGAAGAGAGATTAGTTCGCCTTCGGCCATTCTCTTTAGATACATATAACTCAAGTGTACAATATAAGTATGTAAAATGTCAAGTATACATTGCAATATCTAGAGTAAGTGCTGTGTTATTACGAAATGTTAGGAAACTCATCTCTTTATTACAACAAAAAAGGCCTCCGGCAAATTGCAGGAGGCCTTTTGGATTTATTATGCTTTAATAAACGGTGTATCATATCCATTAATAACGGCGGTGGTCCAGGCAGGCAATTGGGGGTGGTATCCGCAGTTTAAAAAGTAGCAGAATACCGCAGTGATAAATTCCCCAGGTAATATTAACCGATAGATTTCCTCCCGGCCTTACACCTCAGTTTTTTCGATATACCTTTCGGAGGTGATATCGATGAAGACGCCCAAGCGGCGCTGCCATTTCTGCCAGCGCTGGTTCCAGCCCAATCCTCGAAATCCGCATCGCCAGCAAACTTGTTCAAGCCCCGCCTGCCAAAGAAAGCGGAGGGCGGAAAATAACCGGCAGTGGCAAAGGAAAAATTCGGGATACGGCAAAGGCCGGAAGCAAAAAATATGCACCTGGGCCAAGGAATATCCCGATTACTGGCGCAAATATCGCAGGGAACACCCTGATTACGCCGAAAAGGAACGCCGGAGGATGAGGTCAGTCCGCCGGCTGGTCAAAAGCGTCGCAAAACAAGACGCGATAGCCAATGATGCCCCTGGTGAGCGACAATATGAGTATGCAAGCAGAAATCTGGGCCGAGATCAGGCACTGCTTCATTTCGACGGCAATACTTACTCTGTCTCGCATAGCCTGGCCTACAAACCGCTGACCTTAA
>JASEHX010000136.1 GCA_030018645.1 Candidatus Margulisiibacteriota bacterium
AACAATATCACCGGTTCTTTTTTCGAGGATTTGGCAAGTTCTGCGACTTCCCTATTGATAGAAACAGGACAAAAGATTAAAATGTCCAGCTTTATGAAAATTATAATTTCTGAGTTGAACGAACGTTATCTTGCGTATTTGCAGGAAATTTGTTAACATCCCGTTATGGTATTAAGAGGCGTCCGTGGGGCAACTACGGTAAAGCATAACACCCGCGAAGAAATTCTTTCCGCTGCCAAAGAACTTTTAACCGCAATGGTTAAAGCTAACCAGATCAACATCGCGGATATTGCTTCAATAATATTTACGGTTACCCCAGATTTAGATGCCGTGTTTCCGGCGGAAGCTGCCCGGGAAATCGGCTGGAATGACACGCCGCTCCTATGCGCCATCGAGATCCCGGTTCCCAGCGCCCTTCCAAACTGCATCCGCTTATTAATGCATATAAATACCGATAAAAATCAAAACGAAATTAAACATATCTACCTGCATGCTGCGGTTAATTTGAGGAGGTAATTTTTTTCCATGATCATCATCATGCGGCCCGACGCCACCGAAAAGCAAATCAACCAGGTGGTTGAGAAATTAAAAAAACACGGGTTTGGGACCCATTTATCCAAAGGCACCGAACGGACAGTGATTGGTGCCATCGGCGATAAAAGTGCGATCCAACTGGAGGCGCTCCAAATGCTGCCGGGGGTTTCCGAAATTGTCCCCATCCGCAAACCCTATAAATTAGTCAGCCGCGAATTATATAAAACAGACACAGTCGTCAAAGTAGGTGGCAAAGTAAAAATTGGGGCGGGGCAGGCGCTTTGCATCATGGCGGGTCCCTGTTCGGTGGAAGGGCGCAAAGAATTTTTAGAAGTTGCCAAAGCGGTGAAGAAAGCCGGGGCTAACATGCTGCGGGGCGGGGCCTTTAAACCGCGGACATCTCCTTACGCCTTCCAAGGATTAGGCGAAGAAGGATTGAAAATCATGGCCGAAGCCCGTCAGCTAACTGGCTTACCATTTGTGACCGAAGTCATGGATACGCGAGATGTTGCATTAGTGGCTAAATATGCCGATATGCTGCAGGTTGGCGCGCGCAATATGGCAAACTTTAATTTATTAAAAGAAGTCGGCAAAACCCACAAACCGATTTTATTAAAACGCGGGCCGGGGTCAACCGTGCAAGAGTGGCTGATGTCAGCCGAATATATTTTTTCCGAAGGCAATAAACAGGTTGTGTTGTGTGAAAGGGGCATCCGGACCTTTGAAACCGCTACCCGCAATACTTTAGACCTCAATGCAGTTCCTTTGGTTAAACGATTAACCCATCTTCCCATTATTGTTGATCCCAGCCATGGGACCGGGGAGTGGTATTTGGTCCCAGCGATGGCTAAAGCCGGGATTGCAGCGGGGGCGGATGGTTTGATGATCGAAGTCCATCCCCGGCCGGACGAAGCCGTGTCCGACGGCGCGCAAAGCTTAAAGTTCGATACTTTTACAAAATTAATGAAAGAAATTAAAGCGGTCACCGGGGCGGTGGGGAGGAAGGTTTAGAAGGAAGTGATCGAAAAAAAATACCTACCCTTGACCATCAGAAATTTACTATGTTACACTTGCAATATGGAGGTGAAGATATGGTAGAAATTGCCCCGGGAATCACCGTGGATGAAAAAATCCGCTTTGGAAAGCCGGTTGTCAAAGGGACAAGGGTGCCGATAAATCTCATTCTTGTAAAATTATCTTTGGGTATGACCTGCAAGGAAATTTCTGACGAATATGGCATTACAGAAATGGATATTAATGCCGTATTGAATTATGCTGCTAAGGTATTAAGCGAAGAAGAAATAATGGTGAAAGCTTAATGCTGGCTTTTCTAATTGATGAAGACCTTCCTAGATCAACGGCAAGGGAATTAATTAAAGCCGGATATCGAGCTTTTGATGTTAGGGATGTGGGGCTTAGAGGGAAGGGCGACAATGAAATATTTTCTTACTGCCAAGCAAACAAAATGGTTTTGATTAGCGCAGATTTGGATTTTGCAAACATAATTAGGTTTCCAATTAATTCACATGGCGGTATAATTGTTTTGCGCTTTCCTAACGAGATTTCAAACGATATGGCGAATAAAGAATTGTTGGCTTCTTTAAATAATCTGAAGGAAGCAGAGATTTGTGGGAGATTAATTATTGTTGAGCCAGGCAAGACTAGACTGCACAAATATGCTTGAGCTGTAAACAATTAAAATTTGATACCTTCGGTAAATTGATGAAAGAACTTAGAGCCGTGGCGGGGGCGGTGGGGAGGAAAGGGTAGAAAAAGGCGATTTATCCTTCATTCACCCATTATATTCTATTTTGGTTGGTAATTATTCTGCTTATTCCCCTGATTTGCCTGGCTGTATTGCCACGGGAGTTACTCGCGAGGAAACCGAACAAAATATGCATGAAGGGATTGAAATGCATGTAAAAGGGTTAGCTGAAGATAACCTCCCCATTCCAGACTCTGCCTCTTTTGCGGAATTTGTAGCCGTATAATCTGTTAACTGGTTTCAATTTTAAATAATTTATTCTTGTCG
>JASEHX010000028.1 GCA_030018645.1 Candidatus Margulisiibacteriota bacterium
ATTGTACCAGTTTTCCTATCTTAACCAGTGGTCCAGTTTTTGGGGTCAATTATAGAGTAAGCACGCTTACCCAAAGCACAAACCGGCTTAGTTGACCAAAATAGGGAAATCAGCGACTGGCGATTTGTTCCTCGCAATTCGTGATAAAAACGTATCTTTATCTCTGCGGCTACTATCTTGCCACCCCAGCCGCTTTAAACAATTGGTCGATTTCGGATTCAGGGAATCCTGCTTTAGCCATTTCAGAAGCGATTACTTTTTGAGTAGCATCAGTGTGGTATTGACTTAACATAGAGTGTGTTTCTTTTAATGCTTTTTGAAATATTATCTTTAGTTGATCTTTATCTAAACCAGCTTTGGTTGTTTCTGAAACAATTTTAGTGATGGGTTCTGCTTTATCAGATGAAGTCAAATAAAAATAGCAAGAGTCAATTATCTCTAATGTCTCCAGCGCTAACACATTTAATTGATCCTTATCTAATCTGGTGTTAATTATTTCTGTCACAAAAATATCAATAGCCCAGGCCCTAAGAGTTAAATCACTAATGGATTTTATTGTATTTAGAGTTTCTTGGAATAGCTTATTAATTTCAGTTTATTGTTAGGGACAAAACAATTCGGGCAATTGACATAAAATCATACAGAATGATAGTATATAATAACATGGAAAAGTTAAACCCCTCTCAACTTAAGGCATTTTCAGAATTTATGAACATGATTGCAGCTGCATGGTTTACTTCTGGGGTGATTGCTCCGCTTTTTGCTCATCCAAATTCATTTATCGAATTATTATCTTATATTGTCGTAGGCTTATTAATGACCTGGGCGACCATGTTTTTATCATTATCCTTGGTAAAGGAGATACAATTATGATCGAATGGACGTTTTCAAATACTTACTATTTTGCAGCAATAGTTACTAGTTTGGCCTTAATTGCATTGTACATATATTTTTGGAGGAAAAGGTAATTATGGATACGAACATTTTGGCCGCCATTGCCATTATATTGGCGATCATAAGTATTAGTATCGGTTACGCTTATAATCATCGTTAATTTTCTGTCTCGATAATATTCTAGCCTTTCTCATCCGCGATAATTAGCGTTGATATGCGCCATTCGCGTCTCATGATTTTTCGCGTAGATTCGAGACAAAACAATTCGCGAGAAAAACGTATCTTTATCTCTGCGGCCACCAAGCAAGTGTGTGTTTGACATGTTTGTGGCATCTTGATAATATAAAGCATCATGACGCTGAAACCAAGAATTTATCTTGAAACGACCATTTTTAATTATTATTTTCTGGAAGATTCTGGAAGAAAAGAAGATATAATAGCTACGAAAAGACTGTTTGAAGAAATAAAACTGCAAAACTTTGAGGCCTATGTCTCAGCCCTTACCATTGCTGAGCTGGAAAGATGTCCGGATCCCGCCAAAAAGACAAAAATGCTATCATTGATCGAAAGCTATAACCTTTTAAGGATAAACTTTGAAAGTCCAGTACTTTATGAAGAGTTGGCCGGGAAATATATATTGGCAGGAGCGATCCCAGAATCTAAAAGAGGCGATGCATTACATATTGCTATTGCTACGGTAGCAAAAATGGATATCTTAGCCAGCTGGAATTGTAACCATATTGTAAGATTTAGGACGCAAGAGTTGGTACGAGCGATTAATCTTTCCAATAATTATACTGATTTGGCAATTAATACTCCCAAAGAGGTGGTTGGCACATGAAAAACTATTTTTCTGACCCAAATCAAGAAGTGGAGATGTGGAAAGATGCTTTTTATAATGAATTAAAAAAAGTTTCTGCCCCCGATCTAGAAAACTACTTAAACAAAGAAGCAGACCAAATTCTTAAGAAATATCACATTAAATGTGTTCCCGCTAAAACTATCAAATCGCTTGAGCTTGTTTCCAATTAAAATTGGCGTTTCTATTCGTGTACATCCGCGATAATTTGAGTAAATTCGAATAATATGAGAGTCGGATTCTTCGAGTAAATTCGCGACAAAACAATTCGTGATAAAAACCAATCTTTATCTCCGCGGCTACTAAGGGGGCCAACGTGCCTGTTTTACGCTGGCCCCCCAATTAAAACAAAAATATTTTACTATTCCATTTGCTAACGGAAACTGGAAAAAATTTCGTACTGCCTGGCTTCTTCTGGCGACGGGCGCATGCCCAAAAAATCTATTTTAAAATCAACTGCTTTTTCTTCTCTTAATACTCCTTCTTTGGTGCAGCAATCGCGGATGTCGCTGTTCATGAACCGCTGCTCCAGCGTCAGTTCGCTTCCACCGATGGTTTGCGTCGGGTCAATGGTATAGAGGGTGGAAAGGCGAGTTTGCCAGGTCATAATACTGGCCTTGCTTAGTAGATCAAGGCAGTTTTGGAGGCTTAATCCATCAAAATGCTCGAGTGCCGCAACCATATTTTGCGTACTGCCGATAGGAGAGCCGGGATCGGCAGCCGCTAAGTCAGACATGAATTGGAAAATCTCTCTTTCGGAAAGGCGGATATAAATTTCCCTTTCTTCAACCCGGCCGCTAATATGTGTCCCATAGCGCGGGACATACAATTCCTTTTTACCGGTAAGGATAGAAAGGGTTTCCCATTCAGCCTTTTTGAACAATACATCTAATGTGCCGCCGGCTTGGAGGAAAACAGTTAACTCCTGCTGCAGGGCAGTTCTTTCTTCTTTAGCGACAGCCAAATCTTCTAATACAATCCTTTGCGCAATACCTGGGTTGCCTCTGGCAGCATGGGCTTCGGCGCCGGCGCCAAGCAGCAGATGGGCGGCAGATTCGATGCCGGCAAGGGTTGAGCTAAAAGCCCCGCCTTCGTGCAATTCCGCCTGCATTGCGTCGTAGGTCCTTTCATTGACTGATTCTGCATAACTGGGCAATAAAAGGCCAGTGCCTAAATCGCTGGCAAGGTTAACCCAGCCCAGCACAAGAAGAGCCCTTCCTGCCCCTACTTTTGATCCCATGTTTAATAATGATTTTGGCGCCACGCGGCCTAGCAAGCGGCAGGCAGCGGGAGTGGTAAAAGTAACGCCCAAATGTACATAGGGATTACGCAATGAAGATGCTTCGGAAATGCCGACACCATCAAGTATCCCTTCGTAGGCCATGCTGACCACGGCCATTTCTGCCAGCCCATTAAACAGACCTTTCCCTTCACTTAACGCTCGCGCCAACTTGGTAGGGTTGTTAGCTGCACTGGCGATGCGCATGGCTTCGGCGGCCCTGGTTCCCAGAATACCTCTAGTCAACAAGCTTTGGGTGCCCATATTGGTAAGGTGGGCGGAAGAAAGGACCAGCAAAAAGTTAGCGGCTTCGTTGTCTATACCAAGAGCATTGACAATGGCTTGGCTTCCCATTAAGACCAATAATCCAGCCACTAATCCAGCACCTTGCATTTTTAATGCTTGGTAGCCGGTTTGGATCGTGGCAACTTTTTCGTATTCCGCCAGCCAGACCTTGCCTTCTTCGGTGCGCAAGAGGGCTTGTCCTTCTTTGGTACGCAGGAATTCGATCAGCTGATTGACTGTTTCCGGGTTTTTTAAAATATCTTCCGCTTGGCGCATGGTTGTTTCATCAAATCTAAAATCAGCCGAGGCGGGCTGGGCGGACGAGACGGAAGTGCGAGCTGGTTCAACTGCCGGTTGCGGTGAACTTTCGGTCAGGGAAAGAGTTACCTGGGTTTTTCCCGCATTTCCCACAAAGCCCAATTCTCCACGGCGATGCGGCGTTAGATTAATTTTCATATTACCGTTTTCGCCGCGCCCAATGGTCATGGCGGTTAATCTAAAGTTGCCGCTGGCATTTGCCTTTGCCCTCATTAGCTTAGATCTTGAATTGCTTGCCTGCGAGCTTAATAGGTCAACGTCGGCAGAAGTTAAAGCCGTACCTCTTTCAATAACAACGTTTGTAAATCCGCCCCGGCGCACGGCCTCAACAAATCTGCTTTGATGTTCAGGCGAAAGCGCATCAAGCGCCCCACGTAATTGTACTTTCCCTTGCTGTCCAATAATTTCCCGCAAGGCGGCTTCTGGATTGTAGGGTGCGTCTGCTGCTGGCGGTGGTTCAGCCGGGCGGGCAGGGGGTGTTTCGGATGCTGGAGTACGAACTGGTTCACTGTGACCTTGAACACGACAGCTGTTAGCAAATTCCACAAGACGCATCATTTCTGATTGACTAACACCGGTTTTTTTCCAATCAGCCGAAACCCTTTCTGAAATAGCGCCGGCTTCCTCTAAAGTGATGCCAAACTTAGATAGAAATGCAGGAGATTCTCCTTGTAAAGACATAGCCATAATTCTGGCAAGTACATCTCCACGAACAGTAATGGATTTGGAGGTTATCGTTGCGCCGTCTCTAACATTTAAGTTGTCAAATCGATATGATCTAGTGCGGCCCGATCGGCTTAAATCAGCAACTTCACGCAGAATCTCAACGCCGCCAATTTTTTTGCCTGAAGGAGGTAAAGCGGCTGGCTGCTCTATTTCAGCTTGGTTGGCTGATCGAACCTGTTTATATCCTTCGAGTAATTGACGGATTTCCCTTTGACTTCCTTTATCAAAGGTGCCGGTCAATCTTCGCCACAACCTTTTCAAACCAGTATCTGTTGCTGTTGAATCAGTTAATGCCAGCAAATCAGAATTTCTTATCTGGGTTTCAGTGGTATGGGCTTTTAATTCTGCCTCCAGCTCTTGTAATATTGCCATATTTCGGAGAGAGGGATCTGTGGTTACTGAACTTTTTGCTTGTTCCAGCGCGGCCAAAAGTTCACCTGAAACTCTATACATCCTTAAAGTTGTATTTAACTCAGGATTGGCGCGTGCCCGCCTTAAGGTGTCAATTACCTGCTGTGTCTCTGCTTCAGTAAATGGAACAGCCGGTTTTTTATGCAATTCCGATAATACTATGTGTCCCGTCCGTTCAACGGCGGAGCTTACCCCCGCTTTAACTTTACCCCAGAAAACACCAGGGGTGGGAGTTTGGTTTTTAATTCTGGCATGATAAGCGGCTCCCTGTCGAAGGCGGGTCCTAAAGCGGGGCTTTTCAGTTGTGACCTCATCCAGCGCATATATTTCTGCTTCAGGAGCAATTTCTAAATGCAACTGTCCGTAATAATTGCCCATTTTTCTTCCTGCCACGCCTGTCCTGATGTCTGCCAGTGTGTTGATAACGGCTTTGGCAGGAGTATATCCTGAACCAAATTTAAGGAATTTAATGCCGGTGCGCTGGCCAAGATGGTCAATAAAAGCATCCCCCGGCTTGCTAAGGGGCCGATAAGGAGTCCTCTCCCCCATAATTATCCTATCCCAGAGGGCAATTTTGGTATTATGCGCGCCTTGCCAGAGTAATCTGGGCATGTGGGTGCCTATTTTAGCGGCCTCTAAACCAAAAGTTCTTTTTCCGCCAAAAAGAAAATAGATACTCAAAGCTTCTGTTACCATGGCGCCATAATGCCCTTTTTCAAGTACCTCCTTTAAACTAAAGTAGAAAATGAACTGGACAGTTTCAAATAATGTGAAAGCTGCGCCAGTATGGGCGACACCTTCCATGGTTTTTTTAAATGCGGTTCTCATTCCGGATGGATTCAGGTGCCAGGCGGCGGAGGCAAACGCATTTGCACCGCCCCAGGTATCGGATAATCCTGCGCCGATATTTCGGCGCATAGCAAACCAAAATTCAGGGATAGTGGTAGTTTCACCTAGGCCGTCGTAAGCAAAGTTAAGCCAAAATTCGTGTGTGCCTTCCTTTAGCCCAACCGCTGTTAGGAAATCGTTACCTATCAAAGGGCCGTATATGCGAAACCAATTTGGAATGTCTTTTAACAGCAATCTGGTTAGATACCAATCTGAATCAATTTCCCCTTCATAGTTGTCTACGTCTAAAACCCAGGCTGTTTTAGGAGTTTCCTCTGCGCCTTGGTGCATTCTTAAGAGAAGCCCCGCGTCAAGCTGTTGTATCCCTTGTCTTTCCAGGTCTTCTGCCCCGACCGACATATTTATTTCGGCTGTAATTTTAAACATGTCCTCCATAACCTGGGAGTAAGCAAGCAAAGTTGTTTCATTCATGGAATCAACCAGGGAAACGCCGTTTTCCATGCCGGCGGGAAGCGGGTTATCTGTCCTAAAATCAGCAACCAATTTTCCGGCGGTCCGAAAAACCTGCAATGCGTCCCCGTCTTCTGCTTCAGCCAAAGTTCTATCCCAAATATCTTCCGCGTCTTGCGTTACAGTCCTAAAAAGGCGGCTTTTTATTTCCCCACTATCTAGCAGCTGCATAACCATTCTAAGGCTGGCGGGGTTTTGCTGGATTTGGGGGATGATGTCTTTTTCAATGTATCTTAGAAATGCCCCAATGTCTTTTTGGCTTACAGATGAAAGGTGCTCTTCTAAACTTATCCCTTTTTCATGCGCTTCGGCAACTTTACGTTCCATGTAAAGGGAACCCTCAGGGCTGTACATCATTAAGTAATGCAGTTGGCTTTCCATGGGCAGGATAGGGCTGACCGTGTTTCCAGTAATGGCAAGGGCCGACATAAATTTGTATTGGAGCTCTGCCATTGGACTTCCGAGTATTTCAGCGCCGCCGTTATCTAAACTGCGGGAACCGTAAGACACGCGGTCGAAGTCCGTCAATCTCCCTCCCCATAAGACAGTTTCACGAGTCCAGTTGAAAACCCCGGCCATTTTGTCTGCACCACCGAACAGCAGCATCATTAAGGGCATGCCAAGATTAAATTCCCCATACTGAGGAATACCTTCGAATATTTTAGTTATAGCAATTTTTGCCATGGTCTTGTCATAAGGTTCGCCCAGCACGGGCACAGTAGAGGAAAGCTGTATTTCATCGGTCTTTACAAATGCAGTATTCAAAATGTCGAAAGCGCAGTGGATATTAGCATCCGTAACTTGGTCTTTGCCAATGCCTTCTTTAGTAAGTTGTTTCCTGACCTTTGCTGTGAATGCCGTAATGTTTCCGTTGAATTCCACCTGCAGGATGCCCCTTTGCTGTTTATCGCAAAGATATCCGACGCTTACTATTGCGTTCCAGAGAAGATCTTCTTCTTCGCCAAATACCGCAAAATCTGACCGGGCGATATTTCCAAAGAAAAAAGCATCCAAAATATCTTCTGCCGATAATCGGGTATCCCTGCCCCAAAGGCCGTAAATATGGGGATCTTCCTGCACCAGGAGCTTGCCCCACCAAGCGACAAGATGATCCGCCGTGGTTTGATCGCCAATGATCCGTTGCAAATCACTGCGCTTCATCCTTAAATAGTCATCGCGGGTAAAACGGTCGCTGGTAAAAAAGGCATGCTGCTCTTGCGAGGCAATTGATCTTGTTTCTTTGGCTTCTAAAAGCATTAGATAAGCATTTCTTGATTGACTTAAATTTGCAACGTGTGCTTGCGCATGAGTTAATTGCACCTGGATGTTTCTTAAGGTTGAATTTTGTGTTGTTATAGGCAGTTCTAGGAGCGTAGTTACTTGTTTTTCAAATGAGTCAACCTGATACAGCATCATGATCGGATCTCGGTGAAGTTCTCCTTGTTGATATTGGCCAATTATTTGGCCGATGCCGCCGCTTAATTGCCTTAATTGCCCTAATTGCCGGTAGAGAGCATTTAGGGAATCCCCGGAGGATTGGGCCCTATCTACGTCAGCTTCGCGATCGAAGGAACTGGTGTAAATAGCTTCGTTAATAGCGGCTGCCTCTGCTTCATAGTTTCTGTTTTTGCCTTCTACCCGCCGGGTTAAATCATCTATTTGCCTTTGCAGATTGTTTAGAGCCGGGGACAACAGCTCCAACAGTTTTGCTTTTTGACTGGCAGTAATTGTGAAATCGGCAAGCAATGAATCTACGGCTTGCTCCAACGCTTCCCGGTCTTTTGTTATTTGTTCTTCCAAGGAAAGATCTGATTCCTCGCGCGCAGAGAGGATTTTTAGGATTAGGTTCTCATCCCCAGGGTTGATAAATAAAGCACTTAACAAAGTTTGTAAATTTTCTGCGGAAAGGGTTAAAGTTTCTTGTAGGTGTTTTTTTTCGATAGCGCCGCTGCGCAGCATCTGTAGTTCACGTACGGTATCTCCGAAACCTTCCAAATGATCATCAGCTTGGCTGGCTTCCCGCAAAAGATCCTCTAGTTCAGAAGGATCAATCTCCAGTAGTTCTGCCAGCCTATTGACTTCGTTATTTTCTGGCGTGGTGCTTAGCGGTGCTGTTCCTTTTTTGCTTACAAGGTCGATAGCTTTCTTCAAAAGCACTAATTCCAGGACGGTTTTCTCGTATTCCTGCGCCTGTTCCGGGAAAAGATGCATATTGAAATTCATAATCCCCATTACGGGAAGGCCGGGGATTTGAAAGCTGGACATTTTAGGCGGCTCGAGGGTTTCCCACATGGCTTTCCAGGCAGTCCGGAAATTATGCCAATACCAGCCCAAACCAGAAGGTATTTTTTCGTCCGGAGGTACCATGGTGGACATCTTTTGCAGGTCAAAATGACAGCGCTGGAATATTCTAATGCTTGCCGCATAAACCCGGATAAATTCTTCTCTATCTTCTTCGGAAATTAGAATTAGTTCGAGGATATCGGAAGGCGGATGTTCGCTGATAAACAGTCCGTCAAAAACCACGAAATTATAAGCAATCATATAATTCTGCAAAGCTTCTAAAACCGGGATTTCGGTCGCGGGATCAAGACCGTCTTTTTTCTCAAAGTATACATCTATCGTTTTTGAAATAGCGGCGGCTGCTCGGGTAAATAGGACGCGGTCTTTACCTGCGAGGAATACAGGAGAGGAGCTTCGGAGAGTTTTAAATTTTTCAGACAGAGCCATTACTGCTGCATATTCATCCGGTTCAAACTGCTCGCCGGTGCGTAGCAATCTCCTGGCAAGCGCGGTTTCTTCCGGCGAAAAAGGGCTGCTTTCATGCTGCAGTAAATTATTGATCACATCTCGTTCGCCCTGCGAAAGGTTAATAGCCGATTTAAGTTCATATTTCCCCTGACTGGCCGCCCTTAGTAGGCCGGAAATGGTCCGCGGGGTAACAGCATTAATGAGATATGAGCCCTCCGGGTTATCATGCGAAAGCATGCTTAGGTAGCCGGTGCTGTCGGCTCTTCCCCCAAGGGCAAGATTGAGCAGCGCGGCTCCGCACTCGGCGACCAATTCTGGAATACTATATTTAGATAGATATCCGCCCAACAGATGTTCGGGGATAGAATATGCTGCGGGAGGAGAAGTTTTCATGAATGAAAATTCTAACCGGCCGGCTTCTTTGCGGTGGCGCATTACCAGGGAATATCCTTCTGCTAAATCGCTGGCTTGGCGCGGAAAGAAGTATTTTAGCTCACTGCTGTGGTATACCCCTAATTTTTCGGCGGTTTTCTCGGCAAGGCCAGCCAAGATCTGTGCGTTAAAATCAATTGGTTGGGCTTTTTGCAGAAAACGGCCAGCCCTTTCGCCAAATATATTGCGCACCTCTTGCCGGATGCGTTGTTCGCGCAGGGTTCGCGAAAGATGCGTGCTTGCCAGTTCCGCCGTTTCTGGGCATTTGGCCAGCGCGGCAAAAATCTTTTTTTGTTTCGATTTATCGGTTGGTAAAGCAGCAACAATGGATTGGGATATTTCATTGAGCCTGGCAAAGCGAATAGGGGCGGCGGCGCGGTCAAAAAATTGCAGGCGGTAGAAAATCTGGACCATGTTTTGCAGAGCTTCTTCTAGTTTTTTTCTTTTGGCGTCATTGGTTTCTTTTTTGCATAATCTTTCTATGGCTTTATAGGCAGGGGTAGCTTTTGCACTGTTTTGGCTTGAGCGGCTTTTGTCTTCATGCCCGCTTTGCGCGTAAACTTCGGCATAGTAAAGATGTTTTCCCAGCTCTTCAAATTGCCGCTGGTTAATTTCCCCGGTTAGCTGTCCAAAAATATCAAAAACGTCTTTTAAGGAAATGTCATACGACTCGTCTAATAAGCTATTGAAAAATGATATTATTAAACCCCGTTCTTCCGATGAAAGACCTTGCAGCACCTGGGAGGATAAGTATTGGGCCCGTCCGTAGACTTCTATTAGGTCCGCTTTCTGGGAAGGGGCTAATCCTGCGCTGGTTTCTTGGGAGGCAAGCTCTGGGGATATTTCGTAAAGCAGGTTTATTGTGCTCTGGAGATGGGGCGGCTTGGCCGCTTCTCTTCTGTCTATATAATCAAATTTAGCGCCTATCGCAGCAAAAAGATCTCCACTCCCAGTTTTTTTCTGATGTTTTACGCGCAATTTTTCAATATGCTCCCTTAGCTCCGCTTTTAGTGCCTGGCATCTTTCCTCTATGCCCGCTACCCATTTGAAATTTTCTTCAACAAAGTACAGGTACTCGTAAATATCAGCGTAGGCCTGGACGGCTTGCCTTTTTTTACTTTCTTTTTCTTCATCTTTTGCTTTGAAGTAGGTATCAACCGCCCTTTCAGCAGTAGGCAAATAAAGGGAGTGGAAAAACCGCTTCTCGGGATCCCCAAGGCCTATAAGCCGGTTTAGGAATTCCCGGGCAGTTGCCCTGGCTTCTTCCTCAACCGCTATAAATTCCGCATTATCAGTATGAAAAAATAACGAGGACTGATTGGCCGTTTGGTATAGCTGCAGGGCAGTATCCAAAACCAATTTGGAATGGTCGGCCAATGCCTGCAATCTTACTTCGTAAGGGAGAGAGCTGTCGGTCCGAATAAGAGAATAATTACCCCTGGCGCGGGTGACCTCCGTTCTTTTTACGGCAATCATTGCGGTGTATTCTTGCCGATCCGGCCTTAATAAGTCCTGGTCGCTCATAAGGAACGAGTATGTGTTTAGGATAGTAGGGCTGTCGGTTTGTCCGGAAACGTGTTTGCTGGAGGAAAGGTAGCCGTTATTGATTAAAAGTTCTTGGACTGCGCGGGTATATGCATTAGGTGCGGAATATACTGAAGAAAGGGGAAAATAGACTCGATCACCAGCTTGATATCCAATTACGTCAACCTGCTGCATTTGGGCTGTGTCTAAACTTATCCAAAAAGACACAAAATCTTCAACCCGCTGGCCGCTTTCATCGGTTGAAAAAAGAACGTATAAGCTCCCGTCCCCGCTTTGAGGATTGCCGACAACCTCTAAAATAAGGGATTGTTCGGCGCTAAGATCAACCTGCGGGCTTGGCGGCGGTTTGATGGGAGTGAAATGTCCGTCTGCTATAAAGGGCAAGTAGGGCGGACTTTCTGACGCGCTTCTCCCGCCAACCGGAGAACTTGCTGGGCGCGTGCCAACTGCAGGAGGACTGCTTGCTTCTAAGGGTCTGCTAACTTTAAGGTCTTCAGACATAGGTTTTGTTCCTTTATGCGGGAATATTACTAAGTGAAGCGGAGGCCGTGGAATGCCTGGCCGCTGGAAATGAGTGCTGCAAATATCCGCTTGGCTGTACTGCGGCTCCGTAGCTGCCACCGCCGTTTCCTGATTCACGCCACGTCCTGTATCCGTTTGGAGTGTATGGAAGCGGTCCGGAAGTAGTACGAACATCTGATTGAATATCAATGGCCGAATAATTAGGGATAAACCATAACAGATTTTTCACTAATGGTTTATTTGCCGCTTTGTCTTTAGAGTTTGCTAGCTGGCAAATGCCTTCAATGGTTTCTACCATGCCGGCGAATATTTCAACTAACAATGGGGCATATTGCGGGTCTTCGCTTTTATGATCAATTAAAATGTCCCAACTTTTGCGATAATAATCCATAGCGGCTATTTTGAACTCATTAATTCCCGCCCCCGATGGTATAGAGCGGGCAGTTTGTGCGGCAGGATAAAGGCTGGTATTCTTTGCCATCCCATCTAAAATATGCCCAATCAGCCGGTACGCATCGGCTCTATGATAAAGAGGTGTAGCGAAATCATCAGCTATTTGAAAAAGATTGGTTAGTGCAGTAGTAAGCGTGGTAATATCTGTTGTTTGTAATACTCTGGTTTCTTCGCCCGTGGCGGAATCTCTTCGAGATTTAAATAAATCTTCTTCCCATTTCATAATGTCAGCATGGGTACTAAAACTATTTTCAATTTCCTGCTTTATGGCGGCAACGGGCATTGGGCTTCCATCTTGTCCCCAAGGTATGGAATCTGATGTAAACAATTCTGCAATTTTCTTTGCCATTGGACGGGCAGCTTGATCCCTCAACCTTAAGTATTTCAGCGCTAAATCAGCTAATGATTTGTCTTTATCTTGGCCAGTAAGGGTTGAATCCTTGATTATTCTCAGTGCTTCCGCATATAAATTGGGATCTTCGGTGTTAGTGAGGGCTTGCATTAGCGCTTGTATAACTCGAGAATCTGCGCTTATTCCCGGAATATTTTTTGGGCCAGGTTGACAGGCCTGAGCATAGAAATCAAGCACGTTTTCAGGATTATCGCTATGATTACTGATGTATTCGGCGGCACGCTGTCTTTGCAGTGCCGGATCCTTTTTAACTTCGGTGCTGTAGATTTGTTTTAATTCTTTATCTTTGCCCCCAACACCCCCCCCCCCACTCCCAGCCTCCTCCACCTCTCCATCCTCATACCAATCCAGCAGTTTTTTTTCGTTGACTTTGTCGGGGTTGAAGCGGGCGATGGTGCGGAGATTGGCCTTTTCGCTGTCTACAAAGCCCAAAGCATCATAACTGCCTTCGCCGGCCATGGAGGCCATGGCACAGCGGAAGAGATACTTGGCAATGGCTTCGGCGGAGACGGGTTCTCCCGCAGTGCGCAAACGGCCAACGTAAATAATTACATTATCTATAATCCTCGAATCAACATGGCTCTCTAGTGCTTTACGGATGGCGGCGTTATCATTCATATCTGTTGTTGATAGCCAACCAGAAACTTTTTCTCCGCTTGACCGAACGCCGGCAAAGTCAATGTTGTGGAAAGAAGTTGAATTGGCATAGGCGGTTACGGCGGCTTCGAGGGATACGCCGGCTGCTTCAGCATAGGTCTGCATGATGGCCAAAGCGCGCTCAAGTTCGGCCTGGGTAATGGTCCCTTCCGAATCTAGGTCGTCGGTCGATTTGGCATCCATGTTGCGGTCAATCACGCGGAAAAGCGCGGCGGAGAGGGCTTTTTGGTAGGTATTGCTGGTAGTATCGGTAAAATAGATTTGTGATCCTTCCAGCTCGGCCCTGTCAAAATTGCCGTCCTCGTCGGCGTCGATGTAATCAATATAAAAGGTGCCGTGGGAGTTGGCGAAG
>JASEHX010000137.1 GCA_030018645.1 Candidatus Margulisiibacteriota bacterium
CCGCAAATCAGATAATACTTGTTTTGCCTGGCGTGCCAAAGTGCGGGCTTCTTCGCTGGAGAGGCTTTGTCCGGCTTGTGCCAGTAATAATTCAACTTGGGTCGTTCGCGCTACGGCTGCAAGATAAGGTTGGTCGGTAGATTGGGCGAAGGCGATAGCATTATCAATCTCTTCCCATTCTGGCCCTATTTCGTCTAGAGAGGGAGAAGTTCCGCCGGTCAAGTTATAAGGATCAGAGTAGGAAATGATTATCCCATTTCTCTCAACCGTTGGAGCGGCATGCAAAAGCAGGAATTGTTGGGAGACATCCAGCGAAAGCAAATAAGCGGTCGTATAAAATAATTTATCGACCGATTGTTCGTCATTATCCAGCACAAACTGTGCGCCTAGGGCGTCTTCAAGCTGTTGCTTAATGGTTGTGTAATCCGGCACTTCCTCAACTTCGCGGTATAGTTGGAGCAGGTTTACCAACGTCCTTTGCTGGATAACGCGGGCATGGTAAGAGAATTTGGAATAATCATCGGTTGCGGCTTGGAGGTCTTGGATGATTTGGTTTAGTTCGCTAAGTAAGGGCAGGGCTTCATTTTCGAAAGCCTGCACATCGTCGGCGGTAATTTCCAAATTTAAGGACAAGGCTGCCAGTTCTTGGCGCCGGCCGTCTAAATAGATCCCTATGGCGTTGACCAGCATTTGTCCTGGAGAAGCATTTTTTCGCAGCTGCGCTGAGGCGGATTCTATCCTTGCCAGGTAGTTATCGCTATTGAGGCGGGAGAGCAGGTAGTCGGCTTTTAAGTAATTGAAATCGGCTACGTCAGCCAAGTCCCCATTGGCGTGGGCATAGAATTCATCGACAATAAATGCCGCGGCGTAAATAGCAGCTTCCAGTGGAGGATCACTGCCTTCAGTCAGCAGATAAATTGCATATAGATTTTCCGCATAAGCAGTATAGGCGCTAAAGTAGGTTTGCCGCTCATCATACAGGCCGCCGGAATAAAAGCTGTGCATGGCATTTAATTTAATTTGCTGGACAAGGGGAAGGACATGCTCTTCAAAAATCGCCCGGGCAGCAGCAAGGTGTGCTAGTTTATCGTCTTTGGAAACACAAATTTCAGCCCGCCGCTTTTCAATCTCGGCTTTGCCCATGTAGGCCTGGGCTTCGTAGATAATAAAAGAGTCGGACTTAAATTGGTCGCTAAACAATGCCTGCCGCAGGAATTTAGCGACATGATCCAAAACTCCAGTTGGATTACGGAAAGACGCGATGTCGGCCAGGACATGATCAAATTCCTGCTCGGCGGCGGCCAGATCATCAATATCCGCGGCTACCAGCCGGTACTGGGCATGTTCCAGGCGCGATTTGACGGCAATAAAATTGTCGGCGTATTGCGGGTCATAATCGTTGTAGGTGCTGGTAGCGTCGGTAGCGTAAACTTCAACAGAGTTTTGCCGGCATTCTGCCGGCACTTCAATAAAGTTCTGCCGGTAAGAGGAACAGGTGCGCAGGAGCTCAAGGTTGTAGCGGTGCATGTAACCAAATTCTTTGGCTTTTAGGTTGGCGTAATTATCTGCCAAAAAGAAAACCGCTTTGTCCATAAAGGATGCATCCCAATAACGCATCCCCTGGATACGGCGGGCGTCGGCCGTCAGGTACACTGCGTCGTCATAGCCGTAGGGGCGGGCGGAAGTAACCGTCAGTTTATTGGCAATAATTTTAGCGGCGGTTTCTATGGCCTTATCGTAAAGCTGAAGGCCAAGATAATAAGAAGACAATTGGCGCTGACTGTCTAAACGCAGGTCGCGGAAAAGGCGGAAAGTCAGATGTTGTTCTAACAGCTCCCTTTTTTTATCCAGGACCGCGTACTCGGAGGGAAAAACCCCCGCTGACCAGGCGGCTTCAAAAAACGGGTCAATAGCGGCTAAACAAGCATCATCAGAAAGATTGGCGTAAGATAGATCAAGGAGGGTAGGAGAGCTTAATCCAAGCCAACCCAACCTAAAATTAACCACTTTTATTGTACAATCATCTTTATCGACGATAATATTTTCGGGAAGGAGGGAGCCGCGAATGGTTGCGTCATAAAGCGCGGCAGCGCTTTCTCTTGCCGCCGTATCTTTTTCATCGCCGGTATATTCAAAAAGATCGTCGGTAGCAATACAGGTTTCGCCGCTTTTTTGGCCAACCTGCAGTTTGCCGCCATCGGATGTAAAACAAATATCCGGCGGGAACAAATCCGGATAAAGCGAGTTAGTCCTAAGGCCAAAATAGCCAGTGATATCCATGGCTTTTCCTCCAGCTATTTATCGGTAAAAAGGAGGTGAAATTTCACATTATCTTACACATTATCTTACAATAGGTTGATAAATTTTAGGGGGTATACTATGGGAGCTACT
>JASEHX010000138.1 GCA_030018645.1 Candidatus Margulisiibacteriota bacterium
AAAACCGGACATTTTCACTTTGCTCAAACCGGACATTATCACGTTGCTGCTACAGTCGCTCTTTTTTGTTGCCTTTCCATAGCTCCCATGTTAACATATAGCATACGCATTAACCTACGTTAACCATCCAATTATTGGTTAACATGCATTTTTGCTCATATTAAGTCAAATATAAGAGGTGTTTAAAATGGCAAAAAAAGAATTTATGTCTATCCCAGAACTAGCAAAACTGCTTGGTATCAGCCGCATCGCCGCCTATAAAAAAGTCAAAAAGGGTGAAATTAAAGCCAAAAAAATCGGCCGATCCTACGCAATTCCTTTCAGCCTTATTTTAGGGATCCAAGGGAAAAGTTTAGCGGAGACGGATAGAAAACAAATCGATGCCGCTGTAAAAAAAACGGTTAACGAATATGGGGAAGTATTAAAGCTCTTGGGTAAGGAATAATGAAAAAAATAACGGTTAAGCAAGTTGAATATATTGCATTCCGTCTAGCCCAGGAAACCCTTTCTTTTAATGAACCCATTCCCGATTTTTTAACTCGCTATCCAAATGTTCTGGAAAGCTGCCTTGCCACACCTTTTCAAACATTCTCAAACAAATCTCTTTATAAAACCTTTTTGGCAAAAGCCAGCATCCTGTTTTATTTAATGATCAAAAACCATCCTTTTCAAAATGGCAATAAACGCCTGGCGATCACTACATTATTTGTTTTCTTATATTTAAATAATAAATGGATAAAGGTTGACCTGCAAAAGCTTTATAATTTTACGGTTTGGGTGGCCTCCAGTCCGGCTGAATTAAAAGACGAAACTGTAGGGGCAGTTGAAAAATTTCTAAAAGGTTACTTGGTTGAAAGAAAATAAGGGAAACGCGTGGTATGTAATCGTTCTCATGCCGCCAGTGCCGGCGCTCGAATGGCCCTGGATAACGCAGAAAGCCGGGTCGGGAGCAAAATGGATTCATAAAATCCGCCGGTTTGCGGGTTAACACCAACTCTTACCCGTGCCCCTAATTTAATGAGTAGCGCCATGGTACCCCACAACCCCATCCCCGTTGCCTGACCTACAGAACCAGATCCTGCCCCGGTCGTAACTCCCAGTTGATAAACCGCTTCAAGCAGGTCGCCGTAGGGAATGTTATTAAACGCCAAGGCATCCCCGGCTTCCCATTGCCGCACCGCCCTGCTTAATGCCGGGGATATCGCTGCGGGGAATCTGGCAGCGGCGGCACAAAGAGCAGGAAACAATTGCTCAACAATAATCCCCCGCCCATTGTCTGAAGTTCTCAATTCCCAAATTTGGTCATTTATGCTTCTGGCTTCAACTACAATGGCTACCGGTTTCTCTGTTGATTGGCCGCGCATATGTTGAACCAGAGAACAACCGCGCAAGGGATCTTGTTGATCATGGGCAAATCGCCCCGTTTCTTTATTTGCTACTATCCTCACGGCATTTTTGATATTGGCAGCCATTTTAGGCATCAGGAGAATCATAGGCAACTCTATGTTAAGCTTAGGATCAACTTTTATACAAATTACATTGCCGGCAGGAACTTTAGCTTGTCCCTGTTCCCCGGTCACAACTTCAAAGTCCGCTCTGGCAAAGCGCAGTGCCTGTCCACAGGCAATAGCAACTAGCAAAGATTTAAGCTCTTCTGCACCAAGCATTTTCATTGCTCCTAATTCCGCTGGGGGCGAAAAAAAGGCGCTTCCAATCTCCACATGCGCTTCATAGAAGGCCGCATATATTGCTCTGTTATCAAAGAATGTCTGGAGCTTTTGCACAATAGAAGCAGGCAGTTCCCTTTCAGGATGATGGTAATATCCTCCAAGCTGTTTCTCTATAAGATCATTTAATAAATACCTTATGCAAGCATAGGGAGAGTTATGGCTGACATCATGAGCAACGAAGCAACGAAGTTGAGCTAAAAATTGGCGAGCAACATCATTTGTTTCACACTGAAAAGACAGAATCTCGTCTACCGTTGATAAAAAAAATCCATCAGATGCAGCAGGATTCTCCTGTCTAGCTTTCGAATATAATATTTGATGAAGGGGGAAAAAGCGATGCTCCGGAGCTGTTAGATAACGGTCAATTTTTGCGAACCACGCATCACGAGCCGCAAAGTATCCCCTTTGCTGCATCATTTGTTGGCTAGCAACAGCAAATTCTTGCCATATCGCATGGTAATGCTTCCTCCACGGTGAGGATAATAGCTTTTCAAAACCCTGCGCAACAAACTTCAAAGGAGCGGTGGGGAAACCCTGCGGCCGCTCAACTGGATATCGTTCTATTCTTCTTGTCATAAATGTTCTTCCCGCGCTTCGCTCGCTTTACCCGCATTATTCATACCCCACCTAAAATCTGCTAATCCGGCCTAATTATTTGG
>JASEHX010000029.1 GCA_030018645.1 Candidatus Margulisiibacteriota bacterium
CTGCCCCGTCAACGCAATAATATCATTTGGCTCTAATACTTGCCCAATTCTTTTTCCTAACTCAACCGTTTCTTCCGCCTTTTTTGTATTATAAATATTTCCTTCATTTGTCATTTGTCCCGATACTTTATTATTACATTCAATTGTGTTTCGGGATCCCGCAAAGCGGGAACATTGGTCATTGGTCATTTACCCCACTACCATCTCTCATAATCGTCCGTCCCCGCCCCTTTGATCTCTTTAAACCCCGGTATTTCGTCATCGTAGGTTTCGCCGGTTTCCGCTTTCCGCGCCTCATACAACGCCTCAACCGTTTTTTCAAGGATAGGATGCATAAGTGACGGCGCAATGTCCTTCATGGGTTTTAAAACAAATAAGCGTTCATGCATCAGGGGATGGGGAATTTGCAGCTTGTCGTCTGAAATAATTACTCCATCATATATTAAAATGTCAATATCAATGGTCCGGGGGCCCCATTCTAGTTCTCTTTCCCGACCCAGTGCCGCTTCGATTTCATGGATCAACTCCAACAGCTTATACGGATCAAGCTTGGTTTTAATTTCCACCGCCGCATTAATATAGGGCGGCTGCGATCCGCCGCCTTCGGCTTGGGTTTCATAATTGGCCGAATGGCGGATGACCTGGATATTGGGGTTTTTTTCCAGCAAAAAGATGGCTTGTTCAATGTATTCTTCGCGATCGCCCACGTTTGACCCCAATCCAAGGTAAACAATCGCTGCGCCTTTCTTCGTTTTTACACTTCCCTTACCCTTCCTTGCCCTCCCTTGCTTTTTCCCCTTTTTCTTTGCCATCACTTCCTCCTTACTATGGCCTCAACCATTTTAACCGTTCTTTTGGCCGCTTTGACATCATGCACGCGAACAATATTAGCTCCATTGGCGGCTGATAGAGCAACCATGGCCAGCGTTCCTTCCAAGCGATCTTCTACCGGCAAATCCAACACCTTACCAATCACAGATTTGCGGGAAGGCCCTACTAAGATTGGGCAGCCGAGCACTTTTAATTCGCACAGTTTCTTGACGATTTCAAGGTTCTGTTCAACGGTTTTCCCGAAACCTATGCCTGGATCAATTATGATTTGCTCATGTAGTATACCAGCTCTTTTTGCAATTGCAAGCCCTTCTTGCAGATAGCCAATAATTTCCCCCATCAAGTCGGAATAACTTGGGTTAACTTGCATATTTTGCGGGGTTCCCTGAATGTGCATTAAGCAAATTGGAACTTTGGCCTGGGCAACCAATTCCGGCATTTTTGGATCAAAGCGCAGACCGGAGATATCATTGACCATGGCCGCACCCGCTGAAAGCGCAGCGGCAGCAACTTCGGCCTTAGTGGTATCAATTGAAAGCGGGATCGAGATTTTATGTATTAATTTCTCAATGACTGGGACAACGCGGTCAATTTCTTCCTCCGCGCTTATACGCTCTGACCCCGGCCGGGTAGATTCTCCGCCAATATCAATAATATCTGCGCCTTCTGCTGCCATTTGTTCGGCATGGTTTATGGCGGAGTTAAGATCAGAATATTTCCCTCCGTCAGAAAATGAATCGGGCGTTACATTTAATATCCCCATAATATATGTGCGTTTTGCAAAATCAAACAGTTGCTGGCCAATTGTCATAGGCCGCGGAACATAATCGTAATATTGGAGAATTGTTTCTATTTCACCAGCTATCTGCGGCAAGCCAAATTGGTGCTGTTTAAGTTTGGCCGTAAAAAGCCTAAAGTGCTTCAGTGTCCCTAAAATCAAGACATCGGTCTTTTCAATTGATTGGTTTAGCGCCCCGTAAGCCGCAGCCGCTTCGCCCCCAATTGCCAGCATTTCTTGTTTAATAATATTCGCCGCAACGGCTTTTATATCTTTAACTTTTACCGCCCTAAAGACGGCCTTGGGTGCCATAATCTCAACCGCTATCGGCTCCACCCCGATTGATGTTAATTCCCTTTTAGCATCTTCTAAATTAGAAATTAATATCACTCTATTTAACATTTTATTAACCTAGTGTCCCTCTCCCCCTGGGAGAGGGGGGTATTTTTCACATAAGCGGGTGAGGGTTCATATTAATTCCAGCTTTACCACTTTCTTGGTGTTCTTAGTAACCTTCGCCCTCTCATCCAACCGCACCCCGGCGACCCAAACAATTGCCCCGCGACATTCAATAATTGGAATCAAATCGCGCAGGTCAGCGGGTATTTTTTCGTCAACCAAAAGATCCTGCAATTTCTTGCCGTCCGTCATCCCTAGGGGCACAAGCTTATCCCCTTCCCTGCGGCTGCGGACAACCAGATTTTTACTAAGAAAGGCATAATCAACAAAGGCCTGGCTGGCTGGGGCTTTATTTATCAACCCAATATTAACTTCGTTAAGGAGGCTGGCTCTAAGAATTTTGCCTGCTTCTTTGATCTCTATTTCTCCCGGGATCGGCAAAGTATATGTGTATTCTACTTTTTTGAGCTGCAGAGGACGTTGTCTTGATATGGAGAGATTTCCCTGGTCACCTGCAATATAGATGCCGTCCGGCAAATGCAATTCCCATTTTTCGGTTTTGTTCAAACTATCCAAGATACTGCGGATATGTACATAGGAAAGGTTGGTTAAGTCGCCTTTTATATTTTCAATGGCCAGCCGGATAATATGGCTTTGGATCGGCCCCTCCTGTTTATTTAGTTTGTCAAGATCAATCGCCAGCCGGTTTTCGCTGGTTTCCAAAGAGCACCTTTGCAGGGCTTGTTCAGCTTTGTCCTCAATATATTGCTTGTCATCGGTCAGCAATAAGATGGTCTGTAAAATGATTTCTTTAATATTCAGGTTATATATTTTTAATTGGGGCACTAATTTCAATCTTACGCGGTTGCGCAGATATTTTGATTCATAATTGGTATGGTCGCGCCGCGGGACCAATTTTAAATTGCCCACATAATCTTCGATATTCTTGCGCCATATTTTAATTAGCGGGCGGATAACTTTCCCGCGTCTTACCGGTATTCCGCAAAGCCCCTTTAGCCCCGCCCCGCGCAGCAAGCGCATTAAAAAGGTCTCGATATTATCGTCGGCCGTATGGCCAACCGCAATTTTATTTGCTCCGGTTTCTTTGGCAACCTTGTCTAAAAATGCATAGCGCACTTCCCGGGCGGCGTGCTCTAAGCTTAAACCATTAGCATTGGCGTAAGCTTGGACGTCAACCGCTTCAATAGCTGAAGGGACACCCAATCGCTGTGACAGGGATTCGACATATCTGGCATCCAGTTCAGCTTCGCCTTTGCGCAGTAAATGGTTGAGATGAGCAACCTGCAGGGATATCTGTAAATCATCTTTATATGTGTGAAGCAAATTGAGCAAGGCAACCGAGTCCGCCCCCCCGGAAACGGCAACTACAATTTTGTCGCCCGGCTCAATTAAACTGTACTCTCTGATTGCCTCGAAAAATTTATCTTTCAGCATAAAAATAACCGCTTTAGCGAGGGACAGAAAAGGCCTGCCCGTTTAATGCCCGCAGAGCAGAAAAAAGGCAATGGCCAGCTAAAATCAGCACAATCACAATTTCCAAGTATTCCAAGGGAGAAAAAAAATAAAAACGCCAGACTGTATTTACCAGCAGGCGCATTCCGAAAAATATCAGTAAATACTTAATCCATAAAAACAAGGCATGCTTCCCATGTCCGCTGACGAATGGGGTTTGCCGTGCCGATGACAATACTATATAGATCGACGGCACAAACAACAGATATGCGCTTGCCGCAAACGCCTTAATCTTAAACCTTTCTTCCCTCATTTTCTCTTCCTCATTCTTATCCCCCATTCCTTTTCCTAACCTGCCGGGGGCCAGGATTGAACTGGCGACCTAGGGCTTATGAGTCCCTCGCTCTAGCCAACTGAGCTACCCCGGCTCGTGAAGGTTTTTTAGAATATCATAATCAAATATCATTTGCAATATAATGGGACGGATGATAAAATAACGGCTGGAAAAGGGGGAATATGCCTTGAGTGATACTGTAAAAATAATGGTGATTGACGACGAGCCCTCGGTTTTAGAATCTTTCAAAATGATCTTGAAGATCAAGGACTATGATGTTGATACTTATCCTGACGGGCCGGCCGCTATTGCCGCCCTCCAAAAAAATAAGTACGACGTAGCTTTTGTAGATTACAAGCTCCCGGGAATGGACGGATTGGAAGTTTTAAAGAAAATCAAGGAAATTGACCCCGATGTTGAGGTCTGCATTGTAACTGCATATGCCACCGAATCTTCGCATGCCAATGCTATTACTTTGGGAGCATTAGAATATCTCCGCAAGCCGTTTTTAATGGAAGAAATCTATGAATTGGTTGAACGGGGCCTTCGCCGGAAGCGCTCCAAAAAAGCCCACCATGACATGGGCCCGATTGGGCCGATACATTAGACAACTTTTAGCATCTTATCAATTGATCCGCGAGCTTTTTCTATAGTGCCCGCGGGAACAGAAACCTCATACTGCATATCTTCAAGGGAAAACAAAACTTTTTCCAGAGTGGTCAACTTCATATTAGGACATAGGCATTTCCCTGTGGCCGGATAAAACTGCTTACTTGGGTATTGCTTTTTTAAAGTATGAATTATCCCAATTTCTGTCCCAATAATAAATGCGTTTAAGGCTGGATCGCCCGCCTTTTTCAGCATTTGGCCAGTGGATAAGGCCTCATCTGCCAGAGCAATTACTTCCGGCCTGCATTCTGGATGAACCATTACGTAAGCATTGGGTTGCTCTATTTTTGCCTTTGTGATATCTTCCGGGCTAATGCGCATATGTGACGGGCAATAACCGTCATAAAGAATAAATTTCTTATCCGGCACTTTGGTTGAAACGAAGTTCCCCAGGTATTTATCGGGCACAAAGATAATTTCCTGGTCCGGCAGACTTTGAACAATTTTCACGGCGTTAGCCGAAGTACAGCAAATATCCGATTCGGCTTTGATATCTGCCCCAGAATTAACATAACATACTACTTTAGCATTTGGATTCTTGCTTTTTATTTCTTTTAACTTATCGACATTGATCATGTCCGCCATGGGACAGCCCGCACTAATATCCGGCATTAAGACGGTTTTTTGGGGGGAAAGGATTTTGGCTGTTTCGGCCATGAAATATACTCCGCAAAAAACAATAACATTAGCTTTGGTGTTCGCGGCTTGGATCGAAAGTCCCAGCGAATCTCCCACATAATCGGCAATGTCCTGCACTTCACCAATTTGGTAATTATGCGCCAAAATTACCGCATTGCGCTCCAAGCGAAGCTTACTGATTTTATCAACTAATAATTCCACCGCCGATTACCTCTTCGCCTTGATAAAAGACCACTGATTGTCCCGGAGTAATTGACCTTTGCGGCTCTTTAAAAACCACCCCTGCTCTGTGATCCGTGAATTGTGAATCGTGAAACGTGAAGGGACATGCAACAGCATCAGCTTCGTTTGAATTATAACGTATCTTGGCGGTAATATTCAAAGGCTCGGTTGGAGCTGTCCCGGAGATATAATTAACTTCCCTTGCAGTTAATTCTTTCCCCAATAAATCATTTTTATCCCCGATTACTACCGCATTATGCAAAGGGTCGATTTTAACGACATATTTAGGAATTCCCCGATGGGCGCCGATTCCCTTCCTTTGCCCAATGGTATAAAAAGCAATTCCTTTGTGCTGTCCAACTACTTTCCCAGACATATCAATAATTGGCCCGGGCTTTACGGCGGCTGGACATTTTTCTTTGATATAGCGAACATAGTCATTATCTTCAATAAAACAAATTTCCTGGCTTTCGGCCTTATCCGCCACCGGCAAATCGAGTTGTTTCGCTTTTTCCCGCACTTCTTTTTTGGTCATTTCGCCAAGGGGAAACAAAGCATGGGCCAGTTGATCTTGGGTTAGCGTATAGAGAACGTAAGCTTGATCTTTGCGCTTATCGATTCCTTTTAGTAGCTTATATTTACCCCTATCCCCTATCCCCTCCCCCCTTACCCGTGCATAATGCCCAGTTGCAACAAACTTAGCATCTAATTCCTTAGCTTTTTGCATTAAGTGTTCAAATTTAAGGAATTGGTTACAGCGGATGCAGGGGTTTGGTGTTCGTCCATTTTTATATTCTTCGATAAAGTTATCAATCACTTTTTTATTGAATTCATCGCGGAAGTTAAGGGTATAATGCGGGATACCTAGTTTATTTGCCACACGTTTGGCATCATTGACTGCTTCCATTGAGCAACAAGACTTACCCTCTGAAGCACGACTTGTCCCACGAAGTCCACAGGACGAAGTAGGAAGTGCGTAAGAAGGCCACACCTGCATCGTTATGCCAATAACATCATATCCTTGCTCTTTTAATAGTGCGGCGGCCACCGAAGAATCTACCCCGCCGGACATGGCGGCAATGACTTTTTTATTTTTTTGTGGGGACATTGCGCTCTAAAGCTTTATTGCGGCAATGAATTGAGGAATACTCTGCGGCAGTTCTTTTAACAAGTCTTTAATTGAAATCATATTTTGGCATACCTCTTTTTTAAGTTCCATAGCCCCAAAGTAAAATCTTGAATATCCTCGGCTTCGCGAGAAACATCTAAAAACAGTTTTAGGAATAAACGAAAGTCCCTTATTAGCAGCTTTTGTCCGCGAAGCGCCGCCCAGGCAACTGTTGGACGGGCGCTGTTTAAGACCACCAGATCAACTTCTTTGTGCAGCAACTTGATCAATTCTCCCCACAAGGTATTTACTTGGTCAATTGATGGTTCATCTTTAAACCATACCGCAATATCAAAATCAGAATTTTCTTTTTTCCTTCCTGAAAATTGCGAGCCAAAAAGAAAAGCCAAGATTACTTCTTTTTGATTATCGAAAAACTTTTTTAATACTTGGATGTTTTTATCCATTTCTGGGCTTAATTTTAACAAAAACTCCGCATTAAAACAACAGAGATTTTATTTATTTCTTATACAGCGGCGACATTTGGCGCAGTTTACAAATGATTTTGGGCAGAACTTCCAGCAGATAATCAATCTCCGCTTCCGTGTTGAAAATCCCTAATGAGAAACGAATGGACCCGTGGGCAATTTCATGGGAAAGGCCAATGGCCATTAAAACATGCGATGGGTCAAGCGTTCCGGAACTGCAGGCCGAGCCAGTAGACGCCGCAATCCCTTCCATATCCAGGTTTAATAAAATTGATTCACCCTCGATATAACGGAAAGAAATATTGACATTTTTAGCTAATCTTTTTTCTGGATGACCGTTTAAAATCACTTCTGGAACTTTGTCAAATATGCCTTTTATCAGTTTATTTTGAAGCTTGCTTAAATGAGCTGTCCGGGTTAGCAATTCTTTTTGGGCTAATTCAGCCGCTGCTCCCATCCCAATAATCCCAGGAACATTTTCGGTTGATGCCCGGCGATTTCTTTCTTGTGCTCCTCCGCGAATAAACGGTAAAATCCGTGTTCCCTTGCGGATGTAAAGCGCCCCCGCCCCCTTTGGCCCATAAAATTTATGACCCGACAATGAAAGCAGGTCCACTCCTAGCGCATCAACGTTTATCTCGATCTGCCCAACTGTCTGTACCGCATCGGTGTGAAACAGCACCCCTTTTTCATGAGAAATTCCCGCAATTTCCGCGATTGGCTCGATCGTTCCGATTTCATTGTTGGCATGCATTATCGAAACAAGAATTGTTTTCTCGGTGATAGCTCTTTTGACTTCATCTGGGTCAACTAAACCATACTTATCAACCGGCAAAATGGTTATTGCATAACCGTGTTTCTTCAAAAACCCGCACGGCTCAAGGATGGCGTGATGCTCAACCGCTGACGTAATGATATGGTTGCCTTTGTTTTCATTGGCGAGAAGCACTCCGTGGAGGGCAAAATTGTTGGCTTCTGTCCCGCTGGCGCAAAAAACGATTTCCTCCGGTCTAGCCCCGATTAAGTTGGCCAATTTCTCCCGGGCAGATTCAACGGCCGCACGGGCTTCCTGTCCAAAATGATGCAAACTGGAAGGATTGCCATATTTTTCGGCAAAATAGGGCTGCATTGCCAAAACCACCGCCGGATGACAAGAGGTTGTGGCCGCGTTATCCAGGTATATGCGTTTCATTCATGCTCCCCGTGCGGTAACCTTTTAGGTCCAACGACACATAGGTATACCCTAGTTTTTTAAATTTAAAGTAAATATCGTCCCTAATTTCATCATGCAAAAGATTGGGCAAGGATTCTTCATTTACTTCAATCCTAGCCACTGTCCCGTGATGGCGGACGCGCAACTGCTTAAAACCCATGCCCCGTAAATATTTTTCACCTTCTTCCACCATTTTAAGGACTTGCGGCGTCAGCGGCGTTCCATAAGGCACCCTTGAAGCTAAACATGCGTCTGAAGGTTTATCCCAAGTCGGCAAACCCAGCATTTTGGAAGTATCACGGATTTCCTGCTTGGTAAATTTTAACTCGCTAAGCGGGCTCCTGACGCCAAATTCTTCCCTGGCCAGCCCACCCGGGCGAAAATCCATACGGTCATCATAATTGGAACCGTCTAAAATGAAATCAATGTCCCTTTCTTTAGCAATCTTGGCCAATTTAGAAAATAATTCTCGTTTGCAATAATAACAGCGGTCGGTAGGGTTGCTGACAAATTTCTTATTATGGAATTCATCGGTTTGAATGACGTTATATTCTATCCCCAATCCTTTACAAACGCTTACCGCACTTTCCAATTCTTCACTGGAGTAAGTTGGCGACTGGGCAACCACCGCCAAGATTTTTTCTTTTGCAGCATCAGAAGCTGCTTTAAGTAATAAAGTGCTGTCTACTCCACCGGAGTAGGCAATCAATACCGATCCTAATCCCTTCAGCCGTGATTTGAGTTTTTCATATTTTGATGACATAATAATATTAATTATACCATGAACCAGTCCCCGAAAATTACTACCTGTGACTTTCTAATCATCGGCAGTGGGATTGCCGGCCTTGCGGCCGCCATTGAAGCGGCAAAACACGGCAAAACCATTATTCTTACTAAAAATATCTTGGGCGAAACCGCTACCCGCAAAGCTCAAGGGGGCATTGCTGCCGCTATTGACAAAATTCGCGATTCAACCCAATTTCACTTTGAAGATACTATTACTGCCGGCGCCGGCCTTTGCGATGAACTGGCAGTACGTACGTTAGTAACGGAAGGAGTTGAAAGGGTAAAAGAATTAATTGAAATGGGCGCCCAGTTTGACCGGGCAGAAACTGAAAGCGGCAGCGGCTTTTCCTTGGCGCTGGAAGGCGCGCACAAAAGACGCCGGATACTGCACGCAGGCGACGCTACCGGCGAGGAGATCCAGCGCACACTGGGTTCTAAAATTCTAGCTGACCGCTTGGTTGAACTCTATCAGCACTACATCACAACTGATCTAATCCTTGAGGACGGACAGTGTATTGGGGCTGCAGCACTGAATTTAACTTATAACACCACCGAACACTTTATGGCCAAATCAATTATTATCACTACCGGCGGTTATGGCCAGCTTTGGCTGTATACGACAAATCCTGAAGTTGCCACCGGCGACGGCGCGGCTATGGCCTACCGTGCTGGGGCAGAAGTTGCCGATATGGAATTTATGCAATTCCATCCCACCGCCATGGTCCAATTTGAACAATTAAAAGATATTATCGCCCTGCCCCGCTTTTTGATTTCTGAAGCGGTTCGCGGTGAAGGCGGCCAATTGCTCAATATCCTGGGAGAACGCTTTATGCAAAAATATGATGTGAAGGGCGAACTGGCTCCCCGAGATATAGTTGCTCGAGCCATTTTTCAGGAAATGAAAGATACTAATTCGTCCCATGTATTCTTAAGTCTAGCTAACATAGACGCTGAAGTTGTCAGGAAACGTTTCCCGGTAATTTATGCGACCTGCCTCGAAAGAGGATTAGATATTACCAAAGACAACATCCCGGTTGCGCCTGCCGCGCACTACGCCATGGGCGGGATAAAAACGGATATAAACGGGCAAACTAATATCCCGCGCCTGTTCGCCGCCGGCGAATGCGCTTCTCTGGGTGTCCATGGGGCTAATCGGCTAGCATCCAACTCTTTGTTAGATGGACTGGTATTTGGGCATCGAGCAGCTGCTTGTGCAGCTAAAATAACTATGTTCCCCTCTCCCTCTGGGAGAGGGGTGGCACGAAGTGCCGGGGTGAGGGTATGTATACCCCCTACTGATCTGCTCCGGTTCAAGATGGTAATAAAAACAACCATGTGGAACAATGTGGGAATTATTCGCACCGCTGAATCACTAAAAGATGCTTTAAGTAAAATTTCTGCCGCAGAGAATCGATTGCCTGCTCATCCAAACACCAAAGAAGAAATAGAACTGAAAAATATGGCATTAGTCGCTAAACTTATCGCACAGGCCGCCCTTGACCGCACCGAATCACGCGGAGCCCACTTTAGAAGCGATTTTCCATTAAACGATGATAAGCATTGGAAGAGACATTTGGTTTACCGGCTTGGCAGATAAGTTTTATTCTTCGCTTTCTTCCCGTCCAGCAATTTTAAAGAAATACCTTAAAAACTTATTAATTTGGGAAGCGGTATTTTTTTTGATGACATGGATGGGAAGGGAATGTTCTTCGGCAGCTACAACCAGCTTGGTACCTGGGCGGGATTTTGACTTAGTCGTGATCACAAAATCAGCCTCTTTCAGGTTATTGACCACCACCGCCGGCACCTGCAGTGCCCGGATGGCGCGCTCAAGAATCCCTTTGTTAACCCCAAAAGGAAAAATCCTAACCGGACCTTCCCCTTTTTCTGCTTCCATTCTTTCTACCTCCGCTAAAGTTGGTTCTTCCATTTCCTCCGGCGCCGGCTGGATTTCAATCTTGCCGCTGGCCGTGCGCAGGCGAATTTCGGGCTTTAACGGTTTATCGCGCAACAGGTTGTCAACCGCTTTGGCAACGTCGGCATAGATGGCAAATTTGTCCTTTTCCCGGATTTCAACGGCAATATCAAAAGTGGGCGGGGCTTTTCTCTCCAGGATGGCCTTTTGAGTTTGGCGGCGCTTTGCTTCTTCATCTCCCAAGATCACCGATTGGATGCCGCCCAGCAAATCGGAGAGGGTTGGATTGCTTAAAACGTTTTCCAAGAAAATACCGTGGGCTGTGGCAATTAACTGCACCCCGCGTTCTGCAATGGTGCGGCAGGCGGCGGCTTCGGCTTCCGTCCCTATCTCATCTACAATAATTACTTCCGGCATATGGTTTTCTACCGCTTCAATCATCACCTTGTGCTGGAGTTCGGGAGTAGTTACCTGCATGCGGCGGGCGCGGCCAATCCCGGCGTGCGGGATATCGCCGTCGCCGGCAATTTCGTTGGAAGTATCAACCACAATAACCCGCTTTTTAAATTCATCGCTTAAAACCCGGGCGGCTTCGCGCAATTTGGTAGTTTTACCAATACCGGGCGGCCCTAAAAAGAGAGTGTTTTTCCCTGACTCAATCATATCGCGGAGAATATCAATTGTCCCAATAATCGCCCGGCCGACCCGGCAAGTTAACCCGATAATTCTGCCTTGGCGGCTGCGGATGCAGGAGATGCGATGGAGGGTCCTTTCTATCCCAGCGCGGTTGTCGCCCGAAAATTGCCCTATCTTAGCCACTACATAATCAATATCGGACTGTGATACCAAATCGCCGGGAATATAATAAACCTTGCCCTCAAAACGGGCTTCGGGCGATTTCCCTAAGTCAAGGATAACTTCAATTACCGAGTTAATGTCAGGGTGTTCCAGTAAATCAATCTTAATCCGAGGAGGCAGAACCTCGAGAAGTTTCAGCAGTTCTTCGTTCAACTTTTTGGCTCTAGGGTTAATGTTGCTTCCCCTTAATCGAACCTTTCAGGTTGATGCCCGGGACAAACGCCGGCGATTTAGAAGAATCAATGGTAATTTTCTCTCCGGTTTGCGGATTGCGTCCAATTCGCCCTTTGCGGGTGCGGACCACAAAATTACCAAAGCCCACCAAACGAACTTTATCTCCGCTTTTTAAAGTATCAGATATCGTGTTTAAGGTCGCATCGATCATTTTTTCCGCAAAGGCCTTGGTAACTTCTATTTGGCTGGCAACTTTTCCGGCTAACTGCTTTTTATTCATATATTATCAACCTCCTGTTGTTTTCTTAAAAATAACTTTAGCTATCTTTAAACTTTTTTCAGCATCTTCTTTGGCAACTTTATCACCGGTTGGATAACGTAGCTGGGGATATAAATTATCTATAAACAAAATATCATCCAAAAAGTTTTCTAATTTTTGTATTTCACAAACCCGCTTAAAAAGCTCTTTCAAATCATGGATAAAGGGGAATTTCTGACCATTTTTCAGGAGAAACCATTTAAATATTTTTTCCAGCGTTTGATGAGAATGATAAACAGAAATATGATAATTATCCGTTTTTTTCAGAATTACTTCGGCAGATTCCAAGTCATCCTTGGCAAATTGCAGCCACTCTCCTAGCATGATCTCATTTTCATTTTTCATACATTTTTATCCCTTTATGAAAAATCTCATATTGCACACTTCCCCAAATGTTTTGCCGTCTAGAAAAACTATTATCATCAAAGAGCAGGATGTCCATCGGAATTCCTATGCCAAAAACAGCTTTTTTGGCCTTTGACAATTC
>JASEHX010000030.1 GCA_030018645.1 Candidatus Margulisiibacteriota bacterium
AAATCCGGACATTTTCATCTTGCTAAGAACCGGACATTTTCACTTTGCCTTGACATAGCTCACTTAAACAAGCTCATCAAATTCCACATCGGTAAAAAGATACCCAAAGCAAAAATAAGCACGCCAATACCCATGATAAAGATAAGGATCGGCTCCAGCAGGATCATAAGATTGGCAATGGTATAATCGGCCTCTTCATCAAAATACTCGGCGCTTTTGGCCAGCATATTCTCCAGCGTTCCTGATTTCTCGCCAATGGCCGCCATGTGCACGGCTGAAATAGGAAAGACCGGGAACTCGCGCATGCTGTCGGAGAGCGAAACGCCGCTGATCACCTTTTCACGAATCTTAATGATGGCATCGGCAATGACCGCGTTATCGGCCGTATTAGCCGTAATCTCCAGTCCGCTGACAATGGATATCCCGCTGCTGATCATAGCCGAAAGCATGGTGAAAAAGCGCGCCAGCGAAACTTTGGTAATCAACAAGCCAAAGACCGGCATTTTTAGGAAAAGTTGATCAATATTATACCGGCCGGCTGACGTTGAATGATAAAAGCGATAGGCAAAGTAAATCACAATACAGATAATTACTATCAGCCACCAGTAATTGGTAAATGCAAGATTAATTCCCAGCAGAAATCTCGTCGGCAGGGGAAGCTCGGTCTTGAAGGCGCTAAAAACCGCCTTAAACTTTGGGATAATCGCGGTTATCGCAAAAATACCGGCCAAGCACAGCACCCCTAATAAAACTGCCGGGTAACGGAACGCACCGTGCAGTTTCATTTTGAGTTTAGCTTCCTTTTCCAGAAAAGCGGCGATTTTTTTGAGCACTTCATCCATCGCTCCCGCCCTTTCCCCTGCCGCCACCATCGCCACTGTTAGATTGGAAAAAATATTGGGAAACTTGGCCAGTGCTCCCGAAAAAGTGGCTCCGCCGGCGACATCGGTCCGGATTTTAATAATAACTTCTTTGATCTTTTCTTTATTGAATTGCTCCTCGAGCGCAGTTAATGATTCAAAAAGGGACACCCCCGCCGAAAAAAGGGCGGACAATTGGCGGAAAAAGAGCATAATTTCCCGCTGACCAACCCGGGAAAATGGTTTCAGGTATTGGTGCAAACCTAATGTTTTGGTAAAATCCGGCCAATTTAACTTTTCACTTATATTGACGGGGGTAAACCCTTTAGCCGTTAAGCTGGCATACACTTCTTCCGCGGAAGATGCTTCAATTTCATCCTCAAATGGAGCCCCTTTTTCATTAACGGCCTTATATTTAAACTTTGTCAAGTTCAGTTACCCGCAGGACCTCATCAAGGGTAGTGACGCCGGCTTTAACTTTTTCAATCCCGTCGTCATACAGTGTTTTCATGCCGTGTTCAACAGCATACCTGCTTATTTCGTCGGCAGAAGCTTTATCGGTTACCATTTTGCGGATATTCTCGTCCGGCAGGAGAAGTTCAAAGATGCCGATCCGGCCGCGATAGCCGGTCTCTTTACAGGCCTTACAGCCCTTGCCGCGGCAAAGATGTTTGATATCCGGGAATTGCTTCTTTAAATTATCGGGAACGGCAATCTTTTCCAGGCATTTTTTGCAGATGGTGCGGACCAAGCGCTGTGCCAGCACGGCCTCAACCGATGAAGAAATGAGAAACGGTTCAACCCCCATGTCAATCAAACGGGTCAGCGCTCCAGGAGCATCATTCGTGTGCAGGGTCGAGAACACCAAATGGCCGGTCAAAGAAGATTGGATGGCAATGGAAGCCGTCTCTAAATCGCGGATTTCGCCGATGAGAATAACATTGGGGTCTTGGCGCAGGATTGATCGCAGAGCTGAAGCAAAAGTTAAACCGGCTTTAACATTAACCTGCGATTGCGTTACTCCCGGCAATTCATATTCAATGGGATCTTCAACCGTGATAATATTCAATTCTTTGCTGTTAACTTCGGATAATGCCGAATATAATGTAGTGGTCTTGCCGGAACCGGTTGGTCCGGTGACCAAAACAATGCCATGCGGCTTATGGATAATTTTTTGGAATTTTTCCAAATTTTCCGGCGAAAAACCAATTTCGGCTAATTTATAGACCATGGCCGATTTGTCAAGGATGCGCATGACCACTTTTTCGCCGTGCGAAGACGGCAGGCTGGAAATACGCAAGTCAACTTTTTTACCCGCCTGGTCAATTTCAAAACGGCCGTCCTGCGGAATGCGCGATTCGGCAATATTCATGCTGGCTAACACTTTAATTCTGGTGACAACTGGGGCAAGCATGTGAACCGGCAATTTTAACTCTTCATGCAGCAGCCCATCGACTCGATAGCGCACCCGCACATCGCCGACTTCGGGCTCAATGTGGATATCGGATGCCCGCTCCCGAACGGCTTGGTTAATGATTACATCCACTAGTTTCATTACCGGCGCGTCAACCGCGGTGGCAACGCGCGCCATTGCCCCTTCCGGCGGCCGATAATCTTTGATTACCGCATCCACTACCCCCGCAATACCATAATGCTCGGTAATGGCATCCTGGATATCCGGCATGCCGGCCTTGACGGTTGAAACATCCATTTTTATAGCGGAGCGCAGTTCATCCATTGCGACAATATCTTTGGGATCTGCCATCGCTACCGTCAAGGTATTGCCGACCTTAAACAAAGGAAGCACAAGATGCTTTTGCGCCAAAATAGCCGGGACTAACTTTATGACTTGGGGATCAACAGCATAGCTGGATAAATCAATTTCTGGGATCTCCTGCAAAGGTTTCTTGTCGGCCATATTAATCCTTGATCAGCTCTTTTACTTTGCCCAATAACTTATTCATTTCAAACGGCTTGGGAAAATAGGCATCAGCGCCTACTCCTTCGCCCGTTTTGCCGTTGGTCTCTTCTGAAAGGGAAGTGAACAAAATGATAGGAATCTTCTTAAATTTCTGATCAAATTTAAGCAATCGGCAAACTTTGAAGCCGTCCATTTGCGGCAGCATGACATCGAGGATAACTAAATCGGGAGAATCATGATGGACTTGATTTAAGGCCGCGACCCCGTCATTGACATACCCGGTTTCATACCCCAGCTCTTTTAATTGGATGGCCAACAGATCGGCAACTGCCTTATCATCATCAACAATTAATATTTTCTTGGCCATGGCTAAATCCTAACAAATATTTCTCTACATAGCAAATTCTCTCTCCCAGGGTGAGGGCGGGAGAAGCTCATCGTCTTAGCAAATATTTCTCAATCTTCTCAAACGAAGTATTTACGATCTGCTCTTCACCTAATCCGGCTTCCTTAACCAATTCAATGGCTTTATCAAACACGCCCAACATGGGAGAAATATGCGAATCGGAACCTATTACCACCCTCCAATTTTGCTTCTTAACCTCTTTAGCAAAAGCCAGACATCTATCCCAACTGCCAGGACGGCTGTAAACAAAAGAACTATTATTGATTTCAATGACAACGCCGCGCGCTTTAGCCGCCGCAACCGTTTCTTTAACATTAATGGGATATTTGGGATTGCCGGGATGGGCTATTATATTTATCCTTGGGTTCCGCAGGGCTTTAACTAAAACTTCCGTATTTTTCTCTTCCCCGCCGTTTTCATAGCCGCAGCGCGGATGCATAGCTGTCATGACAATATCTAATTTATCTAAGTCCTCATCAGAAAGATCTAATGTTCCTTCGCTATTAGTTATATTAGCTTCAATCCCACGGAAAATCCGAATTCCATCCAAGTATTCGGGAACCATCCCCATGTTGGAGAAATAATAATAGTGCGGTGCGCCGGGCATGGCCGGACCATGGTCGGCAATAGCAAAAGCCGGCAGTCCAATTTTTTTGGCTTGAGCGGCGTATTCTTCCAAGGTTGAGTAGGCATGGCCGGAAGAAAGAGTATGGACGTGCAAATCGGCAATTAGCTTCATGGCAGTTTGGAGATCCGCTCCATTTCTGCGTCGGAAATATCAAAGTTGGCATGGACGGCTTGCACATCATCATTATCTTCTAAACTGCTGACCAGTTTTATTACTTTTTGCGCATCTTCGCCAACTACTTTCACCGTAGTCAACGGGATCATGGTTACTTCGGCAGAAGTTGGGTTAAACCCTCTGGTTTTTAGAGCATCGCGGACTTGTTCAAAATTTTCTGGAGTGGTAAGCACGGCAATGGTGCTTTCTTCCGATAAAACATCTTCGGCTCCCGCATCAATGGCCGCCATCGTTAGATCCTCTTCGCTGACAGTATGTTTATCAAAAACAATACTGCCCTTCTTTTTAAATAAATAGGAAACACAACCGGAAGACCCCATACTGCCTCCGCCCTTTTCCAGAACACTGCGGATTTCCCCCACCGTGCGGTTGCGGTTATCGGTCATGGCTTCAATCATGATGGCCACCCCTCCCTGCCCATAGCCCTCGTACATAACTTCTTCCATGACGGCGCCGCCGCCGCCAGTTCCTTTATCAACCGCCCGTTTAATATTGTCATTGGGCATATTAGCTTCTTTAGCTTTATCGATGGCTAGACGCAAACGAGGATTGCCGGCCGGGTCACCGCCGCCAATCCGGGCGGCCGTCGTGATTTCCTTGATAATTTTGGTAAAAACTTTCCCGCGCGCCGCATCAGTCTTGGCTTTTTTATGCTTAATCGTCGCCCATTTAGAGTGGCCGGACATTGGGTTCCCTCCCAAAATGCGCTTCAAATATCTGCGGATATTTATCCTTGCCGCCGATAAAGAGCATGGCTAGCGGCATAACCTTCTTGGCCCCAGCCGTCATCGCCGCGCTTAAATGCTGGATATCCCATTGGGCATGGACGTCTTCCCGCAAGCGGGAGAAATGATAAAGTTCACGAGCATTGATTTTTACTAAAACCCGGCGGCGATGGGCATTGGTTAATACATATTGGGCCGCTAAGGAATTATATTGATTAATTTTTACAAAGGCATCATTTGTAATTTTAACAATTTTGCCAAATTCTTTTTCCGCTCCAGCTTTTTTAACGGCCGGCGGCATGGTCGCCCCTAAGGCTGGATTGTAATTTTGAACAGTAAGGCTCATCATTCGGTGGCGTTTTAACTGCCCAAAACAGGCGGCAGATACTACCAGATCAAAAGTAAGATCAATAAATTCAAACTCGCGCAACGGTCGATCATAAAATTCAGCGTATTTAAAACAGCTTTCAATTAACCTTATCTTTGCTCGCTTCCCCATCTTCTTTGCCAGCACCAAACAATCTTTATACGGAAGCTGTTTAGCAGTATGCAGCAGCGCCGCAACTAAAATCTCATCCGCCGCCTTCGTATAATTCACCAATCCCACACCCTTTCCCTCCACAGGCCTCCATGGGCCCTTTATCGCCTCTCCCATTGTCTTATATGTTAATCGGTCGTAATCATTCGCCTCCGCAAACAAAATAATCGACGGAGCAATAGCATGCGCCAGCCCATACATTTTCCGGCCCAATTGCTGGATTTCGGAGGATGGATTAGAGGCGAAGCGGCGGAAAGCAAATTCCAGGTTGCGGGCATTAATGGTTAATCCTAATTGGCCATAGGTAGCTAGCGAAGTAACATAGCGGGCATCTTCGGGTTCAACTCCTTTGCCAATCAACAACTGATAAAAATCGTTTTGCTGCTTTATAGTACCAATAAATAAAGCTTCCACTTTTGTTCCCTTAATCTCATCCGGAACTAGATAGTTATCTTCTAACTTCTGGTAGCGCTGGGATTTTTCGGTATAAGAACAAAGGCGGAATTTTTCGATTTCTTCCAGCGCCAAGCGGGAGACATCGATGATATCAAAATTGAAGACCGCATGTTCAGCTATTGAATGATGCCCCATCTTGAAGATAATCGCTGAATTAGATTTGCGGGCTTTTTCCACTTCTTGGCGGGCAGCCGCGCGCAGTTCATCAATCGGCCGGGGATCGCGGGAAATGCGGGCATAGGAAGCGGATAGCGTTTCTGGGGTTACATCCTGACGGGAGCGGCTGGTCTTTTTTAAATCTTCAATTACTTCGGTATCAACGTTATAGCCGGCCAATAATACTTTCATTATAGATTAATTTTACCATATGCGGTTGCATTTCGCGATAAAAGGCCTATAATTTCTAACAACGGGAGGAAATTATGAAAAAATTATATGTTGGTCATTATCCTTCACCCTTATCCCTCATCCGCTTGCGCAATAAATTCGCATCTTCTCCCAAAGGGAGAAGGTATCTTTTGCTTCTTTGCAATACTACCCTCTCCCCCCTCTGTCCGCCGAAGTCCGAAGGACGAAGGGGGATGGGAGAGGGTGCATATATTTAACCAGGCGGGTGAGGGATAAAAGCGCAACTTTACCTAAAACAAGCTGACCTGGTTTTGGTCGCTGGATTTTGGCCGGCGCAGTTTACTTTTAACAGCCGGTCTTTGCTGTTCCCCCAGGTCGTTCTCTACCATTTCAAGCGTGGCGTAGATTTCTTTGGAGCGGTCCACTACTTCTTTGGGCAAGCCGGCTAATTGGGCTACTTGGATGCCGTAAGATCTATCCGCCGGCCCTTCGGCAATCTTATGCAGGAAAGTAATCTGGTCGCCGGCTTCTTTGACTAAAACATTATAGTTTTTCATCCCCGGATGCTTATCAGCTAATTGGGTTATCTCATGATAGTGGGTGGCAAATAAAGTTTTGGTTTTGATCTTTTCGTAAATATATTCCGCCACCGCCGCCGCAATCGACATGCCGTCAAAAGTGGCCGTCCCCCTCCCAATTTCATCTAAAATAATTAAACTTTTCTCGGTGGCATTGTGCAAAATGTTGGCGGTTTCAGTCATCTCCAGCATAAAAGTAGATTGGCCGGAAAATATGTCATCCATGGCGCCGATGCGGGTAAAGATTCGGTCAACAAGGCATAACTTTGCCTCTCTGGCCGGCACAAAGGAACCAATCTGCGCCAGCAAACAAATCAAAGCTGCCTGACGCATATAGGTAGATTTGCCCGCCATGTTCGGGCCAGTTATAAGCATAAAGCGGCATTCATCGTTCAGCTTTACATTATTGGGAACGAAGTTGAATTCGCCTAACGTTTTTTCAACTACAGGGTGGCGAGAGCCGGAGATCAGGATATCAGGTGATCTGGAAATCAGGGGGAAACAATAACGATTTTCGACTGCAACCTCGGCTAAAGAAAGTAAAACGTCGATTTTAGCGATTGCTTGAGCTAATTGTTGTAAACCTGCCGCACTTTTTGCAATCTCTTCCCTTACACCGCAAAACACCTTGTACTCCATTTCCTTCATCCGCTCATCGGCATGCAAGATCAACGATTCTTTCTCCTTTAGTTCGGGGGTGATGAATCGCTCGCAATTGATAAGAGTCTGCTTGCGGATATAGTTTTCGGGCACTTGCGCCAAATTGGTATTCGTCACCTCTATATAGTAGCCAAAGACCTTGGTAAACCCAACCTTGAGCGATTTAATGCCCGTTTTCCGCCTTTCTTCATTTTCCAGTTGGGCAATCCAGTTTTTTCCTTCGGCTGCCGCTTTCTTAATTTCATCCAGTTCAGCATTAAAGCCAGTTTTAATAATGCCGCCGTCTTTAAGCGTAAAAGGCGGATCCGGGGCGATTGATTTTTCAAGCACTTGGACCGCTTCGTTAAAATCGGGCAGTGATCGAATTGCCGCTAACATTGCGCTTTTTATCTCGCTCATAACCTGTTTTATTTTAGGCAATTTCTGCAGGGTTTCTTTTAAGGCCAACAGATCACGGGCATTGGCAGAAGCCGACGCTACCCTTCCAACCACCCTTTCTAAATCAGCTGTTTGCTTTATTTCCGACCCGACTTCCGCCCGCAGCACAGCATTTTGATACAGCTCATTCACCGCGTCTAACCGTTGGTTGATCTTTTCAATATCAAGCAAGGGCTGCAAAACCCATTGCCGCAAAAGCCGGCCGCCCATCGAAGTTTTGGTCTTGTCCAGCACCCAAAGCAAACTTCCCCGCAGTGATTTATCCCGGATGGTCTGGGTTAATTCCAAATTGCGGCGGGTGGAAGCGTCAATTAACATAAAGTCATCAGCTTGATACGGCCTAATATAATTGACCTGCCCCAAATTTGATTTTTGGGTTTCTTTTAAATAATCTAAAATAGCCGCTGCCGCCCCCCAAGCCATTTTTACCGCTGAAAGGCCAAAAGCATCCAATGATTTAACTTTAAAGAAATCTTTCAGCTTTTCTTCGGCCGTTTCCAGGTCGTATGTGTCTTTGAATTCTGTAACAACGGAAAACCCGGCAACTAAAAGCCGCGCCTTTTCGGAAGCCAGATCCGAGATTAATATTTCAGCAGGGTTGATCCGGTTAATCTCGTCCAGCAATTTATCTTCGGATTCAATTTCTGTCGCCATAAATTCGCCGGTTGAGGCATCAATATAAGCCAACCCAAATATATTCTTTTCCTGCATTATTGCCAGAAGATAATTGTTGGCGGTTGAAGGCAGCAGATTGGACTCAATTAATGTCCCCGGCGTTATAATGCGGATAACTTCCCTTTTAACTATTCCTTTAGCTTGTGACGGGTCTTCGGTTTGCTCGCAAATGGCCACCTTGTAGCCCTTGGCAATTAATTTGGCAATATAATTCTCCGCCGCATGGTAGGGGATCCCGCACATGGGCATACGATTGTCTTCCTGCCCCCGGCCAGTTAAGACCAGATCAAGTTCGCGGGAGGCAGTTTCGGCGTCCCGGTTGAACATTTCATAAAAGTCACCCAGGCGGTAAAAGAGGATGGCGTCTTTATGCTTTTCCTTGATGGCAAGGTATTGTTTGACCATGGGGGACAAATCAGCCATAGTTTTACCTGACGCGCACTAGAAGCTTGGTCTCGAGCGCTTTTATGATTTCGGCATGCTTAGCATTGACCTCATCGTCGGTTAGGGTTTTATTTGCAGCGCGGTAAATTACCCGATAGGCCATGCTGTCCTGGTATTTATCAAAAGGGAAAACGTTTTCCACCATTTCGCCGCCAACCCGCTTTACCAAGGAGCAAATCATTTGGTTCTCGACATCTTTGGGGATAAACATGGAAATATCGCGGGCAATAAAGGGGAAATTGGGCAGCGGTGCATAACGTCTCTCGAAATTCAAACGTTTAAACAAAGCGGTTAAATCGATCTCAAAGAAATAAACCGGGACAGCTAAGTCATAGTTTTGACGAACTTGGGGGTGAAGCTCTCCGATAATGCCCAATCCTAAAATTTCTGCCGCTTTACCCGGCTGTAAGAGCCCATTGCTGGCCTCAATGAAGCTGGCGTCTTCAATACCAAGGGTGCGCAAAATATTTTCCAGTACCCCTTTCAGGTAATAATAATCGATCCGCCCTTTGTCCATGGCGCTCATCAGCGGCGATCCGCAGGCGGCGGCGCACAGCTTCCATTTTTCTTCCGGCAATTTCTGGCCTGAAGGCAAATATACTTTACCCACTTCAAAAACCAGTACATTTTCAACCTGGCGGTTAAGGTTATATACTAAAACATTCAGTAAACTAGGCAGGAGCATTGGACGCATTAAACTTTCTTCCACCTTCATGGGATTATCAATGGCGATTGCCTTTTCTACTGGCACCCCAACCTTTTCAAGGTCTCTGGGCCCAATCATGCTGTAAGTTTGGATTTCATTGAACCCGCAGCCGGCTAAAATTTCTTTTACATGACTGCGGAAAGAATCTTCTTTTTCCCTCTCTTTTCCGGGGAAAGAGGTATTGGGCATAGTCGCAGGAATCCGTCCATAGCCGTAAATGCGGGCAATTTCCTCGATCAGGTCAATTTCACGATAGGTGTCAGTTAAGCGGTAAAGGGGTACGACCACTTTTTTCCCGGTTACTTTATATCCCAGCCGCGCTAAAATAGCTTTCATATCGCCTTCGGGAATTTCTGCTCCCAAAGCTTGATTGACTTTCTCATAACGCAGTTCAATTACTTGCGGCTTCACGGCTTTCCCCTGCACATCAATTTTCCCGCCCATTACCCTACCCTTCCCCAATTCGGCAATCATGGCGGCGGCGCGGTCGAGCGCTTCTTCTACCATTTGCCAGTCAACCCCATGCTCAAAGCGCACCGAAGATTCGGAACGGGTTTTCAACCTTTTGGCGGTCTTGTGGATGGAAACCGGATTAAAGAAAGCCGACTCCAAAATAATGTTGGCCGTATTTTGATTGATTTCCGAATTGCTCCCTCCCATTATCCCCGCTACTGCCACTGCTTTTTCGCTGTCTGCGATTACAAGCACGTCAGCCTTGAGGATGTGCTTCACCCCATCAAGGGTTATGATTTTTTCACCAGGGTTGGCCCGGCGGACAATGATTTCCCCACCCGCAACGGAATTGGCATCAAAGGCATGCAGGGGCTGGCCAAGTTCTAATAATAAATAATTGGTAATGTCAACCACATTATTGATGGGGCGGGTCCCGGCCGCTTCCAGGCGTTTTTTGAGCCAAGCCGGCGATTCGCCAACTTTTACGTCTTCGATGGCCCTGGCCATATAGCGCGGGCAAAGTTTGGCATCACGTACTTCTACGCGCAAAAATTTACTGATTTTCTTTGCGCTTTCTTTAACTTTTACTCGGCGGGATTTTAATTTAAATTTAGTCAGCGCTGACACTTCACGCGCCACGCCTAAAATACTCCAGCAGTCCGCCCGATTGGGCAGGACCGATACCTCAAGGACATCATTGGGCAAGGCCTGTGTTTCCAAACCAGCCATGGTTAACATTTCAGCCAACTGGTCCGCGCCCGCCCTAAAACTAACTAATTCCTTCAGCCACTCAATCGGAACTCGCATTAAAATTGCTCCAAAAAACGCAAGTCGTTTTCGTAAAATAGGCGGATATTGTCGACACCAAACTTTAGCATCGCGATGCGCTCGATGCCCATCCCAAAAGCAAACCCGCTGTACTTTTCGGGATCATAACTGACCGCTTTAAATACATTGGGATCGATCATGCCGGAACCTAATATTTCCAGCCAGCCAGTATCCTTGCATAATCGACAGCCCTTGCCGGAGCACATGACGCATTCAACGTCCACTTCCGCTGATGGTTCGGTGAACGGGAAAAAGCTGGGGCGGAAACGGACATTTTTGTCTTTGCCGAAAATCTGGCGCAGGAATTCGGTCAGGGTTCCTTTCAGGTCGCCAAAGGTAACGTGTTGATCTACCAAGAAACCTTCAAGCTGATGGAAAACCGGCGAGTGAGTTGCATCGTAGTCGCGGCGATAAACCCGACCGGGGGCAATAATGGCCAGCGGCGGTTTTCGTTTCTCCATGACCCGAATTTGGACCGGCGAAGTGTGCGTGCGCAATAGAACATCGTCTTTAATAAACAAAGTCGACCACATATCGCGTGAAGGATGGTGCGGCGGAATATTTAGCCCGTCAAAATTGTAATATTCCAGTTCAATGTCCGGCCCTTCGGCAATTTCAAATCCCAGCCGCAGGAAAATGCCTTTGGCTTCTTCCATTACCTGCGTAATGGGGTGGATTTTTCCCCGCCGGATGCCTTTGCCGGGCAAAGTAACATCAATTTTTCCAGCCGCGATCTTTTTTTGCTGGTCTTGCTGCAACAGGACAATTTTTTTGTCGCGCAAAGCATTTTCCAGCTTGGTTTTGACCGTATTCAGCAAAGCTCCGGCTTGCGGCCGCATTTCAATCGGCAGATCACCCAGTGATTTTAACAATGACATAAACTCGCTGTTCTTGCCCAGGAAACGAACGCGGGCATCATCGAGCGACGGCAAAGACTGCGCGTTGTTTATCGCCTGTATGGCTTCACTTTCAATTTGTTTAATCTTCTCTTGCATTAGCCATTCATCCTCTGTCTTAAAGCTTCATATAATATTACAGCCGCTGACACGCCAACATTCAGTGATTCGGCTTTTCCGGGCATAGGGATTTTCACCTTTTCATCACAAAGCTGAACAATTTCCGGCGGCAACCCTGCCGCTTCATTGCCCACCAATACAGCCATTGGCTGATTATATTTTAGCGCAAAATGGCTCTTTTCACCAGCAAGATCGGCCGCAATTAGTTTGATCTTATGCTGTTTTAGAAAAGCAACCGCCGCCTCAACTTCCGCTTCTTGCACAATGGGCAGGTGGAATAAAGATCCCATGGTTGAACGAATAACTTTTGGGTTATATAGATCAACTGTCCCTTTGGATAAAATTACTCCAGAGGCGCCGACCGCATCAGCCGTGCGAATAATCGTGCCCAGGTTGCCGGGATCTTGCACATTGATGCAAAATACAATTAGGGGAGTATCGGCCTTAATAACAGCATTGAGTCCAAAGGACTGCTCTCTTATAACCGCTAAGATGCCTTGCGGAGTTTCCACAGCGGAAAGCTCGTCATATTCTTTTTGGGTAACTTTAAAACAGGAGATGTTTTTTTTCTGCAGCTGCTCTAAAAGCGGCTGATCTTTGGCATAGATGACAAAATCAATCCAATCAACGGCTTCAGCCGCCAGATGCGGCCCTTCAACTACAAATTTCTTTTCTTTTTTACGGGCGCTTTTCTTGGTGAAGAGATTTTTAACCAGGCGGAGCTTTGCATCCATTTAACATGAGTATAC
>JASEHX010000031.1 GCA_030018645.1 Candidatus Margulisiibacteriota bacterium
ATACCGGTTTCCGGGATTGATGCCGTAAAATTGCAGGCCTTGTTCGGCCAGGGAAACATTTTGGGGTTCCTTGATTTATTTACGGGCGGGGCCTTGATGCGCTTTTCCATCTTTGCCATGGGGATTGTCCCATACATCAACGCTTCCATCATCATGCAGTTATTGACCATTGTCATTCCTCATCTGGAAGAATTATCCAAAGAAGGGGACGCTGGCCGGAAGCAAATTGCTTCTTACACCCGTTATTTAACTGTGGTTTTAGCGGCCTTTCAGGCCTTTGGGATGTCTTTCTGGCTGCGCGGGATCATGCTTGAAGGTTATTCTTTTCCGCTATTTTTGCTGGGCACAGTGGTAGCCCTTACGGCGGGAAGCACGATGGTAATGTGGTTTTCCGAGCTCATGACCGAAAGGGGCATTGGCAACGGGGCATCATTGCTAATCTTTGTAGGGATCGTGGCGCGCATCCCATCTTATTTTGCCCAAACCGCCACTTTATTAAAGGGCGGAGCTTCTGTGGCGGGGGTAGTAGTCCTCTTGGCCGTTTTTCTGGCCATGATTGTCGGCATTGTTCTGGTGCAGGAAGCTCAAAGGCGCATCCAGGTCCAGTACGCCAAACGGATCGTCGGCCGAAAAATGTACGGCGGCCAGTCCACGTACATTCCATTGCGCATTAACCAAGGAGGGGTTATTCCTATTATCTTTGCATCATCCGTCCTGCTTTTCCCGGCAACTATCGGCCAATTCATCCCCATCCCGTTGGTGCAAAAAATGGTCGGCTGGCTTTCGCCTTCCGGCAGCCTTTATATGGTGCTCTATTTTGCCTTGATCTTTTTCTTTACTTATTTTTATACTGCCATTACCTTCAATCCCAATGATTTAGCCGAAAACATAAAAAAATACGGCGGGTTTATTCTAGGTATTCGCCCGGGAAAACCCACTGCGGTTTATCTGGAATATGTTTTAACTCGTTTAACCTTGGTTGGAGCGCTGTTCTTGTCGATAGTAGCCATTGTGCCCAATATTGTCGAAAACCTGACGCATATTACGTCTTTTCAGGGACTGGGCTCAACGGCTTTGTTGATTGTGGTGGGGGTGGCCATGGACCTGGTGCGCCAGATTGAAACGCATTTGGTCACCCGGCAGTATGAAGGATTGCTGGCATGAACCTGGTCTTTTTGGGGCCGCCCGGATCAGGCAAAGGCACCCAGGCAGAAAGATTGGCCGAAAAGCAAAGTTTGCCGCATATAGCGGTGGGAGATCTTTTGAGAGAAGAAGTAAGAAAAAATTCTGAAACCGGGCAAAGGATTAAAGCCGTCATGGAAGCCGGCAATTTAGTGCCGGACGAAGTAACCATAACTTTAACCTGCAGCCGGATAACACAGCCGGATGCGCAAAAGGGCTTTATTTTAGACGGTTTCCCGCGCAATACGGTGCAGGCCGAGGCGCTGGATAAAAGGTTGAAAGAAGAAAATAAGATGCTTAATCGGGTAGTGTATTTTGATATTTCAGAAGAGCAGATTGTAAACCGTCTTTCCGGCCGAAGAAGCTGTAAAAAGTGCGGGGCGGTGTACCACCTGCAATTTAACCCGCCGAAAAATGAAAATGTTTGTGATAAATGCGGAGGGGAGCTTTACCAGCGCGCGGACGATGCGGAAAACGCTATCCGCACGCGCTTTGCGGTTTACCGCCAGCAGACCCAGCCGCTGATCGATCGCTATAAGAGAGAAAAGATATTGGTTAACGTTGAAGCCGGCAAAGATATAAAGGAAGTGTTTGCGGAATTGTTGCTGGCAATCCAGTATGGCAGTTAATATCCGTTCAGCCGAAGAAATTGGAAAAATAAAAAAGGCCTGCCGGATTGTGGCGGAAGTTTTTGAAAAAATTAAGGTGGAAGTTAGGGCAGGCAAGACCACCGAGGACCTTGATAAGTTAGCGGAAGAATTGATCAGAGCAAGAGGGGCGTACCCGGTTTTTCTGGGTTACCGCGGCTTTAAAAACGCCACCTGCATCTCGATCAATGAAGAAATAGTCCACGGCATCCCTAAAAAAAGGGTGTTGTGCGGTGGTGATATTGTCAGCATCGATATTGGGGCAAAAATTGACGGTTACATCGGCGATGCGGCAAAAACTTTCCCGGTAGGCAGTGTCAGCCGGGCGGCGGCAAAACTGATCAAAACTTGTAAGCTGGCTTTGGAAAAAGCCATCAAGCAAGTCAAACCGGGTAACCACCTGGGCGATGTTTCTTCCGCCATCCAAAAACTGGCCGAAAGGGAAGGTTATTCAGTGGTGCGCGAGCTTTACGGGCACGGAGTGGGGACGGAATTGCACGAAGATCCGTTGATTCCCAACTTCGGCAATCCCAAAGAAGGGACGCCATTGAAGCCCGGCATGGTCTTAGCCATTGAGCCCATGCTGAATATGGGGACCTGGAAAATAAGGACGCTAGATGACGGCTGGACAATTGTCACGGCAGACGGAAAATTGTCAAGCCATTTTGAACATACCGTTTTAGTGACGGAAAAGGGCTGTGAGGTACTGACAAGATAATGACCAAAGAAAAAGATGTAATCGAGCTGGAAGGAGAAATTACCGAAGCATTGCCCAATGCCTTGTTTCGCGTCAAGATTGAGACCGGGCAAGTTATCTTGGCGCATGTTTCGGGGAAGATAAGAAAGCATTTTATCCGGATCCTGCCGGGTGATCGGGTGAAGATTGAGCTGTCACCCTATGACCTTACCCGCGGCCGGATCACTTTCCGCATGAAATAGGAGGAAGTATGAAAGTAAGGGCATCGGTCAAGAAAATTTGCGAAAAATGCAAAATTGTCCGCCGCAAAAGGCGGGTTTATGTCGTCTGCGAGATTCCAAAGCATAAGCAGCGTCAGGGTTAATTGAGGAGGAGAAAGATAATATGGTGCGTATTGTTGGTGTAGATTTGCCGAATGAGAAACATATAGTTATTGCCTTGTCCTATATCTACGGGATTGGTCCGACATTAGCTCAAAAAATCTTGGCGGCGACGAACATTGAGCCAATGACCAGAGTGAAAAACCTGACCGACAGCGAAGTGGTAGCCATCCGCGACGTGATCAAGGAAATAAGGGTTGAAGGGGATCTGCGCAAAGATATCACACTGGATATCAAACGGCTTTCCGAAATCGGCACCTATCGCGGGTTCCGCCACAACCGGGGCTTGCCGGTGCGCGGACAGCGCACCCGCACTAACGCCCGCACCCGGCGCGGGAAGAGGAAAACGATCGGAATGGGCAAGCGAAAAGAAGAAAAAAGGGAGGATTAGTTAATAATGGCCGAAACAACCGTCGTAAAACCAGTTAAAGTAAAAAGGAAAAAAGACCGGCGCATCGGTTCAATTGGGGTGGCGCACATCAAAGCAACATTTAATAATACCATTGTTTCTATTTCTGATCCCGCCGGCAATATGGTAGCGTGGGCTACGGCAGGCATGGCCGGCTTTAAGGGGACCAAAAAAGGAACTCCTTTTGCGGCTTCATCCGCGGCTGAAATTGCCGCCAAGAAAGCCCTTGACCTGGGTGTTAGGGAAGTAAATGTCTTGGTAAAAGGCCCTGGCGCCGGACGAGAAACCGCTATCCGGGCTTTGCAAGGGGCGGGGCTTGAAATCAATTCAATCAGGGATGTGACCCCGATCCCGCACAATGGGTGCCGTCCGCCGAAAAGGAGAAGAGTCTAATGGGCAGATACACTGGTCCGGCTTGCAAACTGTGCCGCAGGGAAGGCGAAAAGCTCTTTCTTAAAGGAGAGAAGTGCGCTACCGAAAAATGCGCATTTTCCCGCCGCTCTTATGCCCCCGGCCAGCACGGCAAGGTTCGCATTAAAGTATCCGAATACCGCATCCGCCTGCGCGAAAAGCAAAAAGCGCGCCGGATTTACGGCTTAACCGAAAGCCAATTTGAAAGGTATTTTGACCTGGCATCCAGCGCCAAGGGGGCTACCGGCGAAAAGCTGTTGGAAATCCTAGAAAGGCGGCTGGATAATGTAATTTACCGCCTAGGGTTTGCCCTTTCCCGCCGGGCAGCGCGGCAAATGATCCACAACGGCGGCGTATTGTTCAACGGCCGGAAAATGGATATCCCTTCGCACCAAGTTAAAGTCGGCGATGTCTGTTCTGTAAAGCCCAAAATTGTCAAGTTAGTTAAGGGCAGTGTAGAAAAATCAGCCGATAAAGTAGTCCCTAGCTGGCTGGCGGTTTCAGGCGAAGCTGAAGGTAAAGTAGTTGCCATGCCAAAACGGGAAGATATTGATTCAATCTTGTCGGAATTGCTGATTGTTGAGTACTATTCGAGGTAAAGGAGGAAAATAAAAATGGTCATAATTGGCGATAAACCATGGGTGAAGACGGCGGAAGTTTCGGACACCTATGGGAAATTTGTGGTTGAGCCGCTGGAAAAGGGTTACGGTGCTACGTTGGGCAATGCCCTGCGGCGGGTTTTGCTTTCTTCCTTGACCGGGTCGGCTATCAGTGCAGTTAAGATTGAAGGGGTAACCCATTCTTTTTCAACCATTGCCGGCATGAAAGAAGATGTACTGCATGTTCTGCTTAACTTGAAAGAAGTGATCATTTGTTCCCATTCGGAACAGCCCAAGACCATTACACTAAAAGCTAAAGGCAAGGGTGAAGTGAAAGCGGGGGACATTGAACATGATGCCGAAGTTGAAATCAAAAATCCCGATCACATTATTGCCCATTTAGACAGTTCGGGCAAACTGGAACTGGAAATGATAGTTGAGCGCGGAAAAGGATATGTGCCGGCCGAAAGAAATAAAAAGCAAAACCTGCCCAGCGGGCATATACCAACCGACTCGCTTTTTAGCCCGGTCTTAAAAGTCAATATTGCTACTGAAGAAGTGCGTGTAGGGCAGGAGATCAATTACGACCGCCTGGTCATTGCCATTTGGACCAATGGGAGCATGAAGCCGGATGAGGCCCTCAAGGAAAGCGCCAAGATCTTTGCCCGCCAAATTGACATGTTTATCCATCTGGGAGAAAAGATGGAAGTTGTTGGGACAGAAGCCGAACGCAATGAAGAAGTGCCGAAAACCGTGCTGGAAATGAGCGTTGATGACCTAGAGCTGACGGCGCGCTCACTCAACTGCCTGCAAAGGGCGCAGATCAAGACGGTGGGTGAATTGGTATCTTTTTCAGAAGAAGACCTGATGAAATTCAAGAACTTCGGCTCCAAGTCGCTGGATGAAGTAAAAGAAAAGTTATCCGAGTATAAATTGACCTTGAAGGGAGAGCAATTGGATGAGGCATAGGAAAGGCAATTTACGGTTAAGCAAAGCCACCGACCAGCGGATGGCAATGCTGAAAGGCCTGGTAAGGGGATTGTTTTTGCATGAGAAAATAAGAACATCATATGCGCGCGCCAAAGAAGCCCAAAAGCTGGCCGAAAAAATTATTACCATTGCCAAGAAGAACGATCTTTTTGCCCGCCGCAAAGTCGAATCCATCATGGCGGAAAAGAAATTAGTTTCCTATATCTTCAAGGTTTGCCCCGAGCGCTTTGAAGGAAGGGCGGGAGGGTGCACCAGAGTTATCAAAACCGGCTTTCGCCGCGGAGATGCGGCCCAGATGGCGGTCCTGGAGTTGGTTTAAGAAAAGGAACAATGCAATGAAAAAAAATAAAACGGTCTTTGCAAAAAAAGAATCCATTATCCGAAAATGGTATTTGGTTGATGCTAGAGGCAAAGTCCTGGGTAGAATGGCCAGCCAGTTAGCCCGGATCCTTTGCGGCAAACATAAACCCATTTATTCTCCGCAAGCCGATTGCGGGGACTTTGTGGTAGTTGTGAATGCGGACAAAGTGCGCGTTACCGGCAACAAAGTCAAGGATAAAACCTACTTTACCCATTCGGGTTATCCCGGCGGGCACAAATTATTAAATTTCGAATCAATGCTGGTCAGGCACCCGGATAAGATTATTAGCTTGGCGGTGGCTGGCATGCTGCCCAAGAGCCGGCTGGGTAAAGCCATGATCAAGAAATTAAAAATTTATCGCGGAGAAAATCATCCGCACAAAACGAACAAATTGGAAACATTAGAAATTTAGTTGGGAGGGAATAAATGGCCGAAAAAAAGAAAAAAATCACTGCCCATAAGCCGACTGCGGCCCGTACTCGAAAAAAAGCAGAGAAACCCAAGGAAGAAATAAAAAAGGAACCACGGGTTAAAGCGCCTAAAGAGCCGCAATTTTACGGGACCGGCCGGCGCAAGGAAGCCATTGCCAAGGTTCGCCTGCAAAAGGGAACCGGCGAAATATTGGTTAATGGCAGGTCTTTCGCTGACTATTTTTGTCACCGCAAATCGTTGGAATTCCAAGTGGCAAGACCTCTGCACACAGCAGAGGTGCGGCAAAATTACAATGTTGCGGCCGAAACGTTTGGCGGCGGGATTGCCAGCCAAGCCGATGCGGTATCTTTGGGAATTGCCCGGGCTTTATTGCAAGTAAATCCTGATTTTCGGTCCAAACTAAAAAAGGTTGGCCTGCTATCGCGCGACCCGCGGGTTAAAGAAAGAAAGAAATACGGCTTAAAACGCGCCCGCCGGGCCTTCCAATACACCAAGAGGTAATTTTATGGGAGCAATTAATCGGCACTACGAAGGGTTTAGGAAGCAGCAGAAGATAGAAGAGGGCGGGATAATAAATATATCCGGTTCGTTCCTCATTGACCATGCAGATGAAATTATCAATCTCGTAAAGCATGAGGGAAGGACGTGGGAAGCCGACAATCCCACAGCCAAATTAACCAGTATAGAAAAAGCCAATGGAGGATTTAGGGTTGAGACGACCAACCACAAGCTGGCCCTGCATATTGGGAAATGCCTGCACAAGGCCTACAAGGGCCAACATGAGTATAAATTTTTGAAAGAAGAAAAATTTATTGAAGTCAATTGGAAAAGAGACAACTAAAGGAAGGAGAAATGTCTATGGCAAGAAAAATGGTTAAGTATAACCTTATGATCCCAGGTCCTACTCCTATACCTACTCGAGTGTTAGCGGCCATGACCCACGATATGATTGGCCATCGCGGGCCGCTTTTCTCGGCGGTAATGAAGGAAGTCATGAAAGGCCTGCGCTGGGCTTATGAGACCAAGAACGAGATTTTTGTCTATCCCTGCTCCGGTACCGGCGGGATGGAAGTAGCGGCCGTCAACACTCTGTCACCCGGCGACAAAGTAATAGTTCTTAATATCGGTAATTTTGGCGCCCGGTTCGCTAAGATTTGCAAAGCGTACGGGATGGAGGTTAATGATGTAAAGTTTGAACGCGGCAAAGCGGCCGACCCTAAAGAATTGGAAGCTGAATTGAAAAAAGGGCCGGTCAAAGCTGTCCTTTTCCAGCAAAACGAAACTTCAACCGGTGTATTGAATGATGTTGAAACGTTGGCCAAGACCGTCCGCTCTATCCAGCCGGATGCTCTGATTATTGTCGATGCGGTTTCGGGTATGCTGGCGGCGCCCTTAAAAACCGATGAATGGGATTTGGACGTGGTGGTGTCTGGATCGCAAAAAGCTTTCATGGTTCCTCCCGGGATTGCGGCCGTATCAATTTCTGCCCGGGCTTGGAAAGCTTACGAAGTATCCAAATGCCCCAAACATTATTGGGATTTTGGCTTGATGAAAGAGGAAGCGCCCAAGGGACACACTTACACTACTCCTCCTGAATCGTTGATCTTTGGTATGCGTGAAGGTTTAAAAATGCTGCAGGAAGAAGGGCGCGAAAATGTGCACGCGCGCCATCAATTTAATCGTGACTTGCTCCGAACAGCCGCGAAGGCTTTAGGATTAAAGCTATTAGCCGATGATTCGCATGCTTCACCGGCAGTCACAGCCATTTTTCCGCCGGAAGGGGTAGATGGCGAAGAAGTGCGCAAATTAATGCGGGAAGATTTTAATGTAGAGGTAGCGCCTGGACAAGGGGAACTGAAAGGCAAAATCTTCCGCATTGGCCATTTGGGCTATGTTGATTCGCTTGATCTTATCGGCGCCTGGGCGGCGGTTGAAGTCCTCTTCAAACGGTTGGGGGCCAAAATCAACTTCGGTGCTGGTGTAAAAGCTATGATGGAGATGCTGTAGTCGTAAGTTTTCTACATATTTAACATGAGCAATTTACCAGATACCGCAAAGTTGGGTAAAAATGGCCAGTTGGAAATTGGCGGCTGCAGCTGCGCGGATTTGGCCCGAAAATTCGGCACGCCGCTGTATATTATCGACGAAGCAACTGTAAGGAACCGTTGTCGTGCGTATGTCCAGTCCTTCCGCCAATCCCATCCTAACACTGAAATTGCCTTTGCCTGTAAGGCCCTTTGTACTACTTCTGTTGTCAGGTTAGTTGCGTCAGAGGGTCTTGGTTTAGATGTTTCTTCCGGCGGAGAAATTTATACAGCTAAAAAAGCCAAAGCCAGCTTAAATCATGCCTATTTTCATGGCAACAATAAGGCAGAAGACGAGTTGAAGTTCGCTCTCCAGTCCGGAGTTGGACGGATGGTAATTGATAATTTCGATGAATTAAATCGCTTGGAAAAAGCGGCCAGAGAAATCCGTAAAACGGCCAATATATTTTTGCGCATCAATCCCGGTATTGAAGCCCATACCCACGAATATATCAAGACCGGGACAGTTGATTCCAAATTCGGCGTGCCTTTAGCCCAGCTTGATGCAGTCGTTCAAGAAGCGAAAAACAAAAAAAATATCCAATTGGTTGGCCTGCATGCCCATATCGGCTCGCAAATCTTGGATGTCCAGCCGTTTGTGGATGAAACCAAGTTATTGCTGGATTTAATTGATAAATACGGCTTGAACGAACTGGATATTGGCGGCGGTATAGGGATCCCATATTTAGAAAACGAAGCGGTGCCGGCGCTGGAAGACTTTGCCCGGCAGATCGGCGATGTATTGAAAAATCGGCCGGAGATTAAATTAATCCTTGAGCCCGGGCGCTCCATTGTGGGGCAGGCTGGAGTTACCCTTTATACCATCGGCGGGATAAAAGATATTCCGGGAATTAGGAAGTATATCTTTATTGACGGCGGGATGTCTGATAATCCTCGCCCCATCCTTTATCAAGCCAAATATGCGGCGACCATTGTCAGCAAGGCCAGTCAGCCCAGGACCGATAAAGTTACGGTGGCCGGCCGATTTTGCGAATCAGGCGACGTGTTAATCAAAGACATTATTTTACCCAAGGTTGAGGCAGGCGATACTTTAGCCGTTTTTTGTACCGGCGCTTATAACTATGCCATGGCTTCCAATTATAACCGCGTTGGAAGGCCGGCCATGATCTTAGTGGATAATGGGAAAGCAGCATTAGTTGTAAGACGCGAAGCATACGAAGATTTAACCCGGAATGACCTATGCTAGCATTGCCGTTTACCATCCGCTGGACTGATTTACTGGACGTTTTAGTCGTTTCCGTTATGCTTTATTACATCCTCATTTGGTTCCGGGGCACTCGTGCCATTCCTCTCCTGCGCGGTTTAATTGTTATTTTGTTAGTGTATCTATTCGGCAAAGTGCTTAACTTGTATACGATCAATTGGTTATTTGATAAGTTTATTGCTGTCGTTGCTGTAATGCTGGTTATCCTTTTCCAGCCGGAATTAAGGAGAACTTTGGAGCGTTTTGGCCGGGGAAGGATTTTAGGGACGCTGGGGTTTGTTGCCGCCCAGCAGGGCAGTCATCATGTCAGGAACATTGTCCGCGCTGTCGAGCAAATGTCGGAAGATCACGTGGGGGCGCTGATTGTAATTGAACGCTCCGGCGGGCTAAACGAATACCTGGAATCAGGTGTAAAAATTGATTCGCTCATTTCGGGCGAGCTTATCCAGTCAATTTTCCATACCAAATCGCCGCTCCATGACGGCGCGGTCATCCTCCAAGGGGGCCGGATAGCGGCCGCCGGTTGTTTGCTTCCTTTGTCTGACAGCCAACTGCTGGATAAACGTTTGGGCACCCGCCATCGCGCGGCGGTAGGTATATCTGAAATTTCTGACGCGCTGGTAATTATCGTATCGGAAAAAACCGGGACCATTTCCCTGGCGGAAAATGGACAGCTAGCCCGCTACCTTACCCGCGAACAATTGGAAGAAAAACTTCTAAGCTTATGGAAAAAATAACTGTCCCCGACATTGCTGAGCTTAAAAATAACGGCCGTAAAATCGTAATGCTAACGGCCTATGACTATCCTTTTGCTAAAATTATTGACGATGCTGGGGTGGATATCATTTTGGTCGGGGACTCGTTGGGCAACGTGGTATTAGGCTACGAGAATACTCTTCCGGTTTCAATGGCAGAAATGCTGCATCATTTTAAAGCGGTAAAGCGCGGGGTAAACCGGGCGCTTCTCGTAGCCGATTTTCCGCTTTCCGGCTTTAGAGATGGTTTTGCTAACGTTAAAAAGTTGGTCAAAGCCGGCGCCGAGGCAGTAAAAATTGAAGGCATTCGGCATTTGCCATTAATTAAACAATGTATTAAAGCCGGCATCCCCGTGATGGGGCACATTGGTTTTACCCCGCAAGACATTCAGAAATTTGGCGGAGCAAGGATGCAAGGGAAAACTCCCGCCGAAGTAAAATGTCTTATTAAAGAAGCCAAATTGCTGGAAAAGACCGGTGTCTTTGCCTTGGTGGTAGAATTGACATCTCCAGAAGCCACTCGGCAAGTGACAGAAGCTGTCAGTATCCCAACGATAAGCTGTGGTGCAGGGCCGTATGCTAATGGCCAAGTATTAGTCTTATACGATCTTATCGGTTTAACGCAGGGAAAAATTCCTAGTTTTGCCAAACAGTTGATTAACTTGTCAACTTTGACAAAAGGTGCAGTCCAGCAGTATGTGCAAGAGGTAAAAAAATAATTTGCGCCTGTAGCTCAACTGGAAAGAGCATCAGTTTCCTAAACTGGGGGTTGGGTGTTCGAGTCACCCCAGGCGCATGAGATAGATAATAAATGAATATAATACTAATTGGCTTTATGGGATCAGGGAAATCGGCGGCGGGATATCTGCTGGCGGAAAAGTTGAGAATGCAGTACCTGGATTGCGATGCATTGATTGCCCAAGCCGAAAAAATGTCTATTACCGATATTTTTGCTAAAAAGGGCGAGAAATATTTTAGGGATTTAGAAACGGAAGTCATTAAAACTTTAGCGGATTATGATAATTTTGTAATTGCCGCCGGCGGGGGGATGGTTTTACGCGCAGAAAATGTTAAAATGCTGAAGGCGATTGGGCCATTAGTTTTATTATGGGCTGAACCGGATGCAATTTACAGCCGCGTTCAAAACCAAACTCATCGCCCATTGCTTAATGTGCCTGATCCAAAGGCCGAAATCGAGAGAATTTTAATGGAGCGGAAACCAATTTATGAAAAGGCGGCTGATTATACGGTAGATACGACGAATTTGGGCATTGGAGATTCAGCGGACAGGATAATTCAATGGATAAGGTCAAGGTAAATTTAAAAGAAAACAGTTACGAGATATTGATTGGTGAAGGCATATTAAAGGATATCAATAAAATCATAACCGAGGGAAATTGGGGAAACGAGATTGTTGTTATCACGGACTTGTTGGTTAATCGACTATTCGGGAAAAAATTAGTTAGCCGGCTGAAATCAAATATAAAGTTCAGCAAAATCATTACCGTCTTAATCCCGCGCGGTGAAAGCCATAAGAATTTGCTTGAAGCGGAAAAGGTCTATGATAAATTGATCAAAGCATCTATCCATCGCGATGCCCTTATCATTGCACTAGGCGGGGGGATTATTGGGGACGTTGCCGGATTTATTGCCGCAACTTATATGCGGGGGATAAATTACGTCCAAGTGCCGACGACACTGCTTGCCCAGGTTGACGCTTCGGTCGGCGGGAAAACGGGGGTCAACCACCCGCTGGAAAAGAACCTGATCGGGGCGTTTTACCAGCCCAAAGCGGTGATTATTGATGTTAACACCTTAGCTAAACTGCCGGCGCGGGAGTTAAGGACCGGATTGGCTGAAGTAGTGAAATACGGCATTATCAAAGATGCCGAGTTTTTTAAATTTATTGAAGCCAATGCCCACCATTTGAACGTTAACGCTTTTCGCTCCAAAGATACCCTGCGGGCCGCAATGAAAGTGTGGCAAATCATTGTTAAAGAATCGATCAAAATCAAGGCCTGGGTGGTAAGTGAAGATGAAAAAGAAAAAATGTCTAAAATTTATAAAAAATTAATGGAATTTGAACGTCAATCATTATCATTAGATGTAGAGCCTGATGAAAAAAAAGAAGTTGAATTTATAAATAATTTATTTAAAGAATGGAAAAAATTTAAAGATGAAATGATTAAAATTACTAAAAAAATGAAGGAATCTTGGCATTT
>JASEHX010000139.1 GCA_030018645.1 Candidatus Margulisiibacteriota bacterium
TTGCGGTGGATGATCGTTTCGTGTATGTGTCAGATACGGGAAACAATCGGGTCCAAATTTTTACCAAGAAAGGCCAATTTGTTTTAGCTTTTGGCAAAAAAGGCAGCGGCAAAGGCGAATTTAATGGGCCCGTTGGCATTTGTTTGGGGAAAAAAGGCCAGATTTACATTGCTGACATGGCTAACCACCGAGTGCAGGTGTTGCAGATTAGAATGTGATTTTGAAAGTTGTCCCCCTGCCCACCTGACTAGTAACCTTAATATCTCCTCCATGTTCGCGGATGATCCGGTAGGCAATAGAAAGGCCGAGCCCGGTCCCCGCATGCCGGGTTGAAAAGAAAGGATCAAAAATTTTCTCCTGGATTTCGGGGGGGATTCCCGGCCCGTTATCCGCAATTTCAATGATAGGGCTGGTATTTTCCGCATAGGTTTTTACGGTAATCTGTCCGCCACTGGGCATGGCCTGGATAGCATTCTGGATAATATTAATGAATACTTCCTGGATTTGTTCCGGGTCGCCCTGGATAGCGGGGATTTGCCCCAATTCTTTGGTGATAGTGACATTGTGGGCGGGGATTAAAGGGATAACGGCATCGATTTGGTCGTTAATATTGACCGGTACATTTTGTTTTTCTTTGCGGCGGGCGAGTCCCAGCATCCTTTCAACAATTCCCTCGACCCTAGTTATATTGCGCAAAACCAGCTCTTGGTAATTTTTAAGAAATTCGGTATCGCGCGGTTGGGTGATGAGGCGCTCGGTTTCTGCCCGGATAGCGGTGAGCGGATTGCGGATTTCATGGGTCACCCCGGCGGTGAGAGTGCCGATGGACGCTAGCCGCTGGGAGCGTTCAAGGTGGTGCTCAACGGCTTCAAGGTCATTTTTGATTTTTTCATAGGAACGGGTGTGATCAAGCGCAATAGCGGCCTGGTTGGCCAGGGTTTGCAGCAGCCGGACATCATCGTCGGTATAAGCATCTTCGGAGAGCTTGGGTCCGAGTACAAAAATGGCAATTAGGCGGTTTTCCAGGAGGCAGGGGACAATGAGGGATGCGTCAAGCCGTTTAGCGTCATGCAGAACAGCTCGTTTGGCAATCAAATCAGTTACAATTGGATCATCAAAGCCAATGGCTTGCCCTTTTTCCTGCGGTTGGTGCGTTTTTTTATCAAAAATAATGTAGCGTTTGGGATTTTTGCCGGATTCGGTAAAATATTCGGAGAGGAAAATACGCGGATTGGCAATTTCAACTATATCATAAAATATTTGGTAGATTACATTTAAAATATCCGGCAAAGAAAGTTTTTCCGCCACGTGTGAACTGGCTTCCGCAAGGGATTTGTAATAATCATATTTGCCGTGTAAAAAGGCCTTATCGGTAGTGGTCTGGATAAAAAGACGGAGTGCTTGATGGGTTTGGCCGACTAAAATGCCGTACGCAACTGTTCCTGTTAGGAAAGGCAGATCGATACTGGTGGAAACATAGGTTCGATACAGCCAGACCAGCCCTAAGTAAATTGCACCATGGAAGAGAATTGCCATTATTTCCGCCACCGTGCGGCTGATGACGACGGAGATGTCCATGAGACCCGTTTTGGTTATTGCAAAAGAAATAAAAGCTATGGTAAACACTACAAAAAATGGGCCTATGCCCGCTAACTGCGAGTAGCCAAGCTGAGGTAAAATTAAATTTGTAATAACCGGGAAAATGCTTCCCAAAAGAAATCCGAAAAATATATATTTTATTTGAAGTTTGTTCTTTCCTTTAGAGAGATGATGTTTCCTCATGAGCTTTAAAAAAGCATAAGACATAAACACAATAAAATATACAATAAAAATACTAAAAGCTGGGCCAGGAATGAAAGCGAAGCCATCTTTTGCTGCAACAACGTTAGCCACTATCAGATTTGAAAAAGAAAGAGTAGCAAAAATACCAGAATTCAGCAACCAGAAAACAATTAAAACCAGATTAGGGGGGTATTTTTCATTAGGAAAAATGGAAAAAAAATACAAAAACAACACAGGAAGAAAAGCGGACAGCGCTCCGGCGACTCTGCTCCACAACAAAGCTTCAGATGGGAGATTTGCTCCCCTATAAAAAAAAATTGCCACCGACCAAAGCACAGAAAGCACCGCAATTAAGGCATAGGAAACATTAATTCTACTTTTAGGTTTACTGAAATAAACAAAGAGCCCAATTCCCAAATTCCATAATATAGCATAAAGAGGGATAATATACTTAATATTTTGAGTGATCAGGATAATCAGCGTTCCCACTGACGCAATAACCACCATCAGGTAAAAAATCGCAAACACC
>JASEHX010000032.1 GCA_030018645.1 Candidatus Margulisiibacteriota bacterium
GCAATCATAGCTTGCAACATTTGATCGACAATAATATCTTCATCCGTGGTTAATTTGTCAGAACCTACGGGAGTGGCAGTCGTAGTGGCTGTTTGCATTGTCGGAAAAATATTACCGGCCAGGGTTGGGCGGGTGTGAGATAGACAAGCACTAGTCATCAAAGCAGCTTCGACTTGGGATAGAATATTATTAGGATCTGTAAAAAGGGCGTTCCAGATAGCTTGTGCTCTTTCACCCGATATTTTTTTATCAGAAACAGCTTTTCTTAATATTCCTGCTCCTGCTTGGTCAACTGGACCTTTCCCATCTGTGCTAAATAGCTCATTGGTTTTAGCAATCATAGCTTGCAACACTTGATCGGCAATAACATCTTCATCCGTGGTTAATTTGTCAGAACCTACGGGAGTGGCAGGCGTAGTGGCTGTTTGCATTGCCGGAAAAATATTACCAGCTAATGTGGGACGCGTAATTGATACAGCTGTCATCTAATAGTACCTCCAATGGGATTTCGCAATCATTTAAGGTGTTGCTCCTGATCCACCAAAATCAATTTCAACCGATGATGGCGGAGCCGCTTTTTTTGCAACAACCTCAATTGCTATCTCCCTCAATTCCCCATCCTCTTTCTTCTTAATAATAATAGTATGTATTTCAAAAGACGCATTGCTTTTAACGGTTCCAGTAATAGTTATTTGGGTGGCTGCTGTTGTATACCTAGGCGTGACGGTTCCGGAGAAAATATCCAGCCCTTCAATCGTGAGGGTGTCAGCGGATAAATTGGCGCCATTAACGACGATAGTAACTTCGGTGCCGCGGTGGCTGGGGTTTGGGCTAACTTCGTGACCGGTGACGGTGGGGACGAGAACGGGAGCTAATGGCGGAGCAGCCGGGGTAGGGGCAGCTGCCGCACGTTTCCTTTCACCCCCCGCAGTGAATTCAGGACGCAAGTAAGGTTGAAGGTCTGCAGTAATTTTGAAATCCATTTTGGGCAGGATGGAACCCGTTTTGTACAGCGCGCCTTCCACCGTAGACACCTTGGCGTCGTAGGGAAGGTTGAGGGGAGTGAGAGTGTCAGAAAGAAGGCCGCCATTGTCTAAAATGAATTCTTTAAGCAAAGCTTTCCTTTGTTCTACTGTTCCATCACCGGAAATTCTATCTATGCTCGGCACATCCAGAAAATAGTCAAACACCGCTTCCCAGCTCATCCCCTGCAGGCCCAGGAAATCCCATTTGACGCGATTAAAGGGATCAAGGTAGCGGGTAACTTGCGATTCATCAACGGCTGGCAAATCAGCTGCTATTACTTCATCGGGGACCAAAGGGATCCAGATAGGTTTTTTTTCTCCTGCGGCAGGCGTGGCTGGTGTTGGCGTACAAGCCGAAAGATATAAAATCCCGAGCACACTTGAAATTGTCGACATGGTTTTCCTCCTGTTATTTTAACTCAGCGTTAACTTCCATATATATATCGGCAGGATATGGAGAAAATTTCAATATTTCGCGAAAATTTCTGGGGGCGCTTAAGGAAGCTGACGGATAGCGTTAAAAAATTCAGTTGAAGAAAGGACAAGATTGGTGCCAATTTTTTGCGCGACGGTAGACGGTGTTACGACGTAACAAGGGATATTAGGGTGTGCTTCCCTAAATGAGTGCAGGCCATGGAGATCTGCCGATGATATTGCACGCTTATGTTTTATCTCTGCCGCAAAAAGGATTTCCTTGCCGCGCTCCGCGACTAGGTCTACTTCTGCTCCATGGCTGGTCCGCCAAAAAGACAACCGCCAGTCTTTTGCTTCATAAAGATTGATGCGCTGGGTTTCCTGAATGACCCATTGTTCAAAAAGACGGCCTTTTTCTAGGCTAGTTGGAGCGCTTTTTAGCCCGCCCAAAATTGCCCGCGTTACCCCATTGTCGAAAAAGAAAAATTTGGGGCTATGGCTCATTCGTTTGCGTTCGCTTTTGAAGCAAGGATAAAGGAAAAACCCAATCAAGGTATCTTCCAGGATAGAATAAAATTCGCGGACGGTGGAGTAAGCCACGGAACACTGCCGACCCATATCCGAGAAGTTGACCTGTTCGGCAAATTGGGCGGCGGCAACATCCAGGAAATTTTGGAACCCCTGCAAATTCCTAACCAGGGCTTCTGCCTTGATTTCTTCGCGAAGGTAGGTAGTAATGTAAGATCGCAGGAATTCTTGGGCTAATTCCTCTTTTTGCGAAAGCAGGCATTCCCAAATTTTTGGCAGGGATCCATAGCGCAATACGGTATCGAGGGAAAAATGCTTGCCCAATTCATCAAGGGTTAAAGGATGCATGGTGTGATAAAGGGCTCGGCCGCCAAGTAAATTGGCATGGCCATGGCGCAGTTTGCGGGCGCTGGAGCCGGAGAGGGCAAATTTTAGTTTTGGATATTTTTCAATCAGCGATTGGATGACATCCAGTAGGGCAGGAACTTTCTGGATTTCATCGACCAGCGCAACACCTTGCTTGGGAAGCGCCTCGATTTGCCGGGCCAATAAATTGGGATCTTTAGAATAAAGCAGTTGGCTGTCCGGATCAAGCAGGTCAATCGAAAAGATGGTTTTTAATCTTTTTAATAAGGTGGTTTTTCCCACCTGGCGAGGGCCAAAAAGAAAAAAAGTCTCGTTGGGCAGGTTTTTGTCTAAATATCTTTTAAACATAGTTGACAATATACACGGCATATTATCATTAAGCCGCTAAATTGTCAAGCCACGGTTGACAGCACACGGGAGGGGCTAAGGAACGTTCTATATCACGCAATCACGCAATTCTCGGATGAATGGTGCAATCTGGTCAGGCAAAGCTTGGATGGCGGCTTCCAGGGCAGCGCTATCGTTGGCATTGCTGGCAATGTTATCCGCGCAAGCTTGCAGCAAATTTCGAGTATCGTCAAGGAGGGAACGGTTTTCAGCAATGATGCGCTCTTGTTCGGCGACGGCGGCGGCATTTTGTTCGCGCACTTCCGCTTGTGACGTATCCAGTGCGGTTTGTGCGGCAGCAAGCTGGCCGGATAATTTTTCCAATTTTTCGTTAGTTGCTTGGAGCCAAGCGCGATATTTGTCTTCAACTAAAATGGAGCGCTGTAGTTGGCGGGCTGTTTCTCCAACGGCAGTTAATCCTGCCTCATCAACCGCGACTACTTCAGCCGATGATTTCATAAGATCAGCCGCGATGGGCGTCATTTCAGCATCAATCCGGTCTTTTACGGCGTCAAAATCGGCTTGCAATTTTTGCAAGGCACTATCTTTTTGCGAGTTAAATCTAACAATTTGCAGACGGGCGCCTCCCATTATACTTTCTAATCTTAGAATCTCATCCTGCAAACGGTTTTTTTCGGCGGCCAGTGTGTCGTGCCGGGTTTCAAATTCGGCTTTTGATTGTCTAAGCGGGCCAATGACGTTTTCATTTAATCCTGCAACAACTAATTCAAAAATAGCATTAACGGCATCTGATTGTGCGAGAGCGGCTGGCGGTTCAGCTGGTGGTTCAACAGGAGCGATTTCATTGCAAGACAAGGGGGCGCCTCCGCCAGCTAGCGCTACTGCAGCGGGAGCGGGAGAGAGAGCGGCTTCTTCTGCATTTGCTAATCGCAAACACTGTCCCACTTTGGCATTGTCAACTTTTCGCAGGATGCGATCAGGGCCCAATAATGCAATGTAATCTTTGTGGGTGGGGACAATCTTTATGAGCGCTTGTCCAGCTTCGAACAAAATAGGATTATCATTCGGTAAGTCGCGGAAGGCGGCGGTCAGTTCAGCGATTAATGATTTAGTCCTTGATGTCCAAGAACGGCCCAAATATTTCTGTAATGCTGTTTTAAATCGAGCGGCGGGGGGAAGGAGCGTGCCCGCGCCGTTTGTTTTTCTGGCGGATACTGATCCATTTATTCCATTGACACTTGACATAATTATTTGCCTCCTTTAAGTTATCGGATTAGTTTGAAAAAATTTCACTTTTTCTTCGGCGTCTTCCAGCGCAAAAAGGGCTTGATGGGCGATGGAATGGGACTGGTGCGCCGCGTCCAATTGTTCCTGCTGGCTTTGCCCTTGGGCTTCTTCGGTCAATTGGCATTGCCGCCGGCGGAAACCGGCAATACTGGCGTAGAGATCAGTCATTTCTTTAAGCTCTGCCGCGCGCGCTTTAATTTTTAGTTTATTGACCAGCCGCTCGAAAGATTGGTTCTGCTTTTCGACCCTTTCCAATAATGTTTTCTCATGTTGCTCTAATTTCACAACTTTATCCCGCAGCCGGGCAATTTCGGCCTTTAGGCGTGCCTTGTGTTTTGCAAAATGTTTTTCTATGATCTGTACAAATTTATTATCGGCCCATAAAAAGGTCAGAGCTTCACAAAAGTCTTCTGCCGCCAAGGCATATTGTTCGGTTTGCATATAAGCCAGCGCGCGCAGGGTAAGGGATTGCGGGTAGGGTGATTTGTTTAATGGATTAATTTCTCTCTCATTCTCATCCAGTAAATCGCTCATCCCTTGCCATTCGGGGGCGTGGCGGCGTTCCCGCATTTTATTTATTACGGCCGTTAAGTGCCGGATGGCGGCAGGGTAATTTTCGGTCCAGTAAAAACACTGGCTAATATTATAGTGGGCCTTGAGATTAGGCTGAATCTCAATAATCTCCTTCCAATCACCGAGCGCACCCCAAAAGTTTTTTTGCTGGGTGTAGGAAAAAGCGCGCAAACGTAAAGCCGCAGTGTCGTTGGGCCGGCGGGCTAGGGTTTTGGAAAGCAGGACAATGGCGCGGTCATGGTCATAATTGGCCGCCGCGCGGCGAGCGCGCTCGGTGCGTGAAAACCAGCGGGCAATTGTTCTTATGCACATACATAGTATTTAGCGTTTTAGGTTAGGAATCAGTTGCCGATTCAAGCTCCAATTCTTCTTCGGCAACCAGCTCTCCAGCGATCGTCCCAATTTTCTCAAGTCTGGGCCGTATATAACTGCCAATGTGCGCCCTTTCCGCTTCTCTTTTTTCAATGGCTTTTTGAGTAGTCAGTTTTGCCGCTTCTTCAGCGGATTTTCTCCTTTGTAAGTCCCCTTCCTTGTCTTGCAAGCGTTCGGTTTCGGTTTGGGCGGTTTGTCTTGCTGTGGCGACGGCCTGATCTTTTTTCTGCCTGGCAGATTCGACCGCTTGCAGTGCGGTTGCAGAGGATTGGCTGGCCAATTGGCTGAATCGCGCCCTAACGGCCCCTTGCTCTTTTAGGCGTTTTAGAGGATCTGTTTCGGTTATTTTTCCTATTGTTTCTGTCTCTTGGCTGGTGAATCCTTTTACTGCCGCCTGGGCGGTTTTTAACTGGGTTTGCTCTGTTTGGTTAAAATCAGCTTCAAAGCCAGCAATTGCACTTTCCAGCTCCCGCGCTACCCGGGCGATTTCTGCTTCGGTTTCTTTGATTTCCCGGGAAAGCCGAGTAATGGTTTCGCCTTGCTGTCTTTTTGTTCCTTGCAATTCCCCAATTTCGCGGGCGAGAGCGTCCGATCGGGCAGAGAAGGTTTCGGCGGCTTTAGTTAAAAGGGTGCTTATACCGTTAGCCAGGGCATTTCCCGTCCATACAGCTGGCGCATTGGGGTTAAGAGTAAGTCGATCGGCGGATTCAGCAAAAGGATCCGATTCTGCAAGATCGGGAGAAGAGACGACAGTGACTTGGACTGCTTCTTCAGCGGCGGATAATAGATCTGCCTGCCCCCAGCCGCGAATTAAGGCACCAATGCGGTCAGTATAAGCAGCTCCAATTTCTGTGCGGTTGGCAAGTAAATGTTGAGCTGCTGCCCGGGTTTTGTCCGTAGGAAAAGTGCCCGCAATTTCTTCTAGAAAGCCCAGCCACTCTTCAATACTGCTGTGGACGCGGATCGACTCAATACTGGCCAGCATAATGGTTAGGCGGTGCTTTTCGAGTTCATCCAACCGCTGTTGATTTTCTTTTTTGGCAGTTTCAAGGGAGTCCTTGGTAGTATTGATAACAGTATTCAAATTGCCGGCTGTATTTGCTCCTTCAAGTGTTTGCAGTGTAGATTGTAGACGTGAAATGCTGTTTACACCATCAACAATTTGTTGTGATATTGCACGATATGCCGCAATTTGTCCGCGGATGTTATCAGCCGCCACTCCGCCGGCCAAGATACCGATGGCTGGAATTGGCCCGGTATAAGGCCTTCTTAGTTGAGCTGGTGTTTGAAACCTCGGTCTTTGAACCCCTTCTCTTGCTGGTCGAGCAGACAAATTAATTCTTAACATATTTTTTGCCTCCAAATAATGGTTCTCTGACAAATGATTATCTGAAGGGTTTTTGGAAAATTTCACTTTTTTTGAAAAATTAATGTTCGTAAAGAATTAAGGTGGTATTGTCGCCCTGGCTGCCGGCGATGCGCAGAGCTCCAGTCGGCCGCGAAGCCCGCAGCGTTGGGCGTCAGGCAGCGGGAAAGACGATAAAAAGCAAGTTAAACGGCGATGTACCCAAGTAAAGGAATTGGTAAAACCCGAAGCTGTTCAAATTGGCCGATTTCGGAACCAGCGTAACCAATTACGCCTTGCTGATATTTTAATATTTGTTTCAAATCCTTTCGATTTAATGTCAATGAATTTTTTATCTCAATGGGAATAAAACCCCTTTGTTGAATTATTGCCAAATCAACTTCTCCTTCCGCTTTGATATAATATGTTTCCCGCTGCCGGGAAAAAAGGGCAGCAATGGTCCCTTCAATTAAGCCGGTATAAAGATCAGAAGAAGAATTTACCAGCTCTATGGATAAATCATAAATTGTTTTAGAGTTATTTGCCCAGCCGCGCAGAGCATGAAAAATAAAGGGATCACCAAAACAGATCTTTTTGGCTTTTTTGGGGAAAGCCCGCAGCTTATCTTCTCTTAGTGCCGGCAGAATAATGGCCACATCCATGCGATTTAGTATGTTGAAATAATCAATAATGGTTTGATGGTGCTCAATGGATAAACTGCCGGCAAACGAATGCCAGGTTACTTGTTTTGATAAGCGGGGAAAAAGGGATTTTATGATTTCATTGAGATATCTTTCATTTTTGCCTCTTTTCAGCATATCGCCAATAATCCATTGTGTGTAAGTTTTATAGGTGGAGTTGGCAATGGCTTTGTTCTTTTCAAAATCATTGATTGCCAAAAGGTATCCTCCGGTAAATAGATAAGACTTGAAATGATTTTGAAGTAGTATAAGAGAGGCAGAATCCAATTGCGGCTTAGAGATTGTTAGGGTTTTTTGAAATTCTGTCCTCATTGCTGCAAAAGCGGAACATAATTTATGTTCTTTCAAGGCAATATATTCGTAAAAAGATAAAGGAAAAAGATGAAAATCCTGTTCATCGGCTAAACCTCTTCTTCCAGGGAAAGATTGCATGGCATCTTTCAATAAATAGCTGTCCGATCCGGTAATTAAAACGCTGCCATGGTTAAAAAAGCCAGCATCAGCCAGGCTTTTTATGGCGCGGGTCCATTCTTCAACATAGGTGATTTCATCAAGCAAAAGCAAAAACGATTTATTTTGATCTATTGATTGGCGAAATTGATCGATTTCAAACAATAATTGCGAATAATCCTTGATAGTATCGCAAGGAAGATAATAAATTTGATCTGGGAGCATTCTTTTTTGTTTGAGTGCCTGCTTGATGATTAATTTTAAAGTAGTTGTTTTGCCAACCTGCCGCCCACCCGTCAGGATATATATACCGGGCGTTAAAATTGGAATTTCCTCAACCAGAGGAGGCTGGTAAACCAGCGGGAGGCTGGCTAATTTACTAAGATGGGGATCTAGCTGTACGTACTCATTAAAACTTTTCCAGAACAGGTTATGAATAGCATAATCATCTTTCATGTCTTTATTGTACCGGTTGGCTCAAGTATTGTCAACGCCCATTATCCAAATATGGATAATGGGCATTATCCAAAACCATGATCCTTGCTCCTGACTTCCGCAATGCAGCACCCGAATTGGAGATCCGTTCTCCTAACCGCGTAGGTGCGAGTTTATAGTATAAAGTATCCGATAATCCCCTGCCCGTAGCCGAAATTAACAGTCTCGAGTTGGACACGAAGCCCGCAGCGTTAGATTGTCATGCTGGTAGAGGATTAAAGTCATGTTGTCGCCGCTCGTGCCGGAAAGGGCGAGCGCTTCGGCCACTAATTTGTTGGCGGCGGCTTCAATATCCAGGCCTTGCTGGCGGAAGGAGGCCAAACGGTCGGCAAGACTGCCGCCCAGCGGTCCCCATAGTCCGTCCGTGCAGAGCAAGAGCCAATCGCCGGCCGCAAGCGTATATTGGTATAAGTCAATTTCGACTTTTTTCGCGGACCATTCGGCCAAAGGTAGCGCCCTGGATGTTTCCGGGTCTTCCGGCGGGCGGCCGCCCAATAATTGCGTTAAAATATTTTTAGCGCTATGGATCGCAAGGCCTGCGTCCAAAGACCGCAATTCATCGCCGGAAAGGGGAAGACGGACACGGCCAATCTTTGGATCTTGTTTCAAATAACATTGTGCTGCGGAATGGTCAAGGGTTAATCGTTCGCAGGCGCCGCTTTCAGTTGCGCGGTAAACCCGGCCGTCGCCAATGTGGGCAATATGCAGGTTATCGCCTTCAATTGCGGCTAAAGTAGCAGTTGTTCCCATCCCGTACAAGGATGCATCTCTTTGCATGGCGGAGAGAAGAGCCTGTTGGGCGGATTGGAAGGCGGCTTTGAGGGAATCGGCGGTTGGAGTGGGATTTGCCGAACTAATGGTTTCAACTGCCAAATGAGCGGCGGTTTCGCCGGCAGCGTGGCCTCCCATCCCGTCGGCAATTAATAAACGCCCGGGCCACAGCGCCAATTTGTCTTGGTTGTTAGGCCGGCGCGGGTTAGTTCCTCTTTCGGTTATAGCAATCGTTTTTCCAGACCGTGTGCTGAAGCGGTGGAATTGCGGCCCGATACCGGTGATGATGGTTGGCATAAATGTCTTTCCTCCTAAAGTATATCATCATCTTTTGGTAAAAATTGCAGAATATTTGCCGCGCGCCAAGAGAGCGTGAAAAATAGGGGGAAAAGGCCCATGAAGACGGGAGGGGGCAGGGAGGATGCGTTAACGATAAACTTCTTTGCGATGTTTTATCCTGAAAATGGAGATTTCTTTGGTTTGGGTGTTTACTGAATAGAGGATCCGATAATCCCCCGAACGTAATCGAAATCCTTCAATGCCTTGCAGTTTTTCACAGCCGTGTAAAAAGGGGTTTTCTTCCAGCGCCAGCAATTTTGCCAATATTCTCTCTTTTTCCTTAGGGGGAAGAAGATTTAAGGATTTTTCTGCTTTTTTCTTTAGTCTAACGGTAAATGGGAAGACGGCCGCCTATTTCCTTTTAAGTTTTTTTAGATAAGAGGCAAGCGTAAGGCCTTTTTCTTTTTCATTTTTCAGCGCAGTTTTCAGCTCCAAAGAATCTTCCATGTATTCAATATAATTCAACAATTTTTCAAATTCCCTGGTATCCATCAGTACGCCAAGTTTAGATCCCTTTTCGTCAACCACAAACTTTTCTTTTAAATCAATCATTTTTTTCTTTACCTCTCCCGCCATTTTAGCATTATTGCTTCCTTATGCGCAATGGGGGGGTGTTTAGCGATAAACGTCTTTGCGGTGGGCAACTGTTAAGACATAGATAATTAATTTGTTTTTTTCAATTGTATAGATGATGCGATAATTTCCAACGCGCAGTTTCATGCGGCCCTTTAGGTCGCCGTGTAGGGGAACGCCGATATGCGGATCGAACTGCAGTTGGTTAAGATGGTCGGTAATAAGACGAGCAATGGAGGGATTACCTTTGCGGATCTTTGCTAATTCCTTTTTTGCTTGATGGGTAAAGAACAGCTCATAAGCGAAGGGCACGTTTTACGTCCTCCCAGCGGCAAAGCCGGCCGGCAGCGAGATCTTTTTCCGCTTTTTTCAGTTCTTTGGCTTTGATTAGTTCCGCGTCTTCCAGTAAATCGAGATAATTTTTTATAAGCCATGAATAATCTTTGTAGTCAATCAAAACTTTCGCGTGTGACAATTTATCTATTAGTGCCGCTTGTTTTTTGGTCATTTTTTCTTCACCTCTCCCGCCATTTTAGCATTATTGCTTCTTTATGCGCAATGGGGGGTGGGGGATGACAAAGCTGTTTGCGGTAGGGTGAGGGTCAAGTAGTGGATATGGGAGTGAGGGGAGGGAGTGAGTGCGATCGCGATTGGATTACATTGTTTGTATTATGGTAAAATAACCAACAAATGGATATAGTGTATTCTAAAAATGAAGTTCCGATCAGATTAACAGAAGAAAGGTGGGAGCATATTACCAAAAACCATGATTACATGTCGCCTTATTATTTTGAAATAATGGAAACGATTGCCGACCCGGAATTAATCATTGCCGGAAGGGTTGGTGAATTAATTGCGTTGAAAGCGCAAAAGAAAAGCGAAAAGCGGCTGGTTGTGATATGTCGGGAGATAAGCAAAAACAATGGATTTGTTATTACTGCCTTTCTAACCAAGAAAATTCAACGGATGAAAAGGAGGAAAATACTATGGCAAAAATCTTAAACAAGGAGCTTTCAAAGGAAGTATCAAAGATTATCCCCTTGGTGCTTGATTTTAAACAAAAACAATTGGTCTTTGATTACGACAACGAGGCCGATGTTCTGTATATTAGTTTTACGCACCCGCAGCAGGCGACCGACAGCGAGCTCCTCCCCAACGACATGATAATTAATTATCGAAAAAAAGAAATTGTCGGGGTAACTATTCTTAACGCGAAAGAAAAATACGCGAAATAGCCGCGCGCTTTGGCATTTTTATTTCCTTATGCGCAATAGGGGGGGAAGGGGTTGACAGCGGGCTATTTTATTGCGGAATAAAGGCCTGCCCCCGCGCAAGCTTATCCGTAATTTGACTTTGTTCTGAAAAATTTGATAAAATCCTGTTATGCCGACGTTGTTTATTATCGATGGCTATCGTTTTTTCTTTTACAGCAACGAAGGGACAGAGCCAAAACATGTCCACATTGAAAAAGCCGAAAAGTATGCCAAGTTTTGGCTGAGTCCGGCAATGCCGGCTGCCAAATTATGGCTTTAATAGTTCAGAATTAAAAAAGATCGAAGAAATTATTGAGAAAAGGAAAACCGAAATTGAGGTAAAATGGAATGAATACTTTAGTATTGGCTGAACCCAAAGCTTCAAGCGTAAAAATAACAGAAGAAGATATAATTGTAAGTTTAATAGATGGGCGAGAAATAAAGGTGCCGTTGGTTTGGTTTCCTAAGTTATTCCATGCCGATACAGCACAGAAGAACAATTACCGTTTAATCGGAAACGGAGTAGGGCTCCACTGGCCGGAGATTGACGAAGACCTGTCTGTTGCTGGATTTCTTGGGGTTCGCGCTCGGTAGCCCCCCCAGCGGGCTGCCCGCGCGCCAAGAGAAAAATAAGGGGAGAAGGCCCATGAAGACCCGCCGGCTGAACCTCGGGTTGCTTTATACTAAATCTTTTGCTCCCCTTAATGCTGCCCGTGCTCTATTCGCAGCGCCAAAAAGAGCGGTACGCGCCAATTCCAGTTCAGGTTTGATTAATCTCATCCGTTCGGCAAGTTGCCTTTCTTCTGCTTGTTTAGCGGTCAATGCTTCGGTGGTTTTTGTAACTTGATTGTCGAGAGTTTGTAACTGGAGATCCAATTCTTGAATCGCGGCAGATAATCTTTCAATTTCTATTACCAATTCCCCAATTCTGGCAGTGTCATCCATATATTCTGTCGTTGGGTTTTCTAGTTGGGTTTTCGCTTCAGCAATTTGCCGGTCAATATTCGCCAGTTGTGATTGGCGGGCTTTTTCAAGACCCGCGGTTCGTAAACTTTCTAATTTTTGTGTAATTGCAGAGATCCTGGTTGCTTGGGTCTTTGCGTTCAAAATACTTAAAATGCGCGTTTTTTCGGTGACTTCAGCTTGCTGGAATTTATCATAGGCCGGCTGGAGATCTGCTGGAATTTCTTCTGCCAACGTTGTTCGTTGTTCATGCAAAGAACGCAGATTTTCCTCAATTGCATCATCAACCGCTTTATTTTTTCTTTCCAGCTCCGTTTGGGCATCAATGGCAGTATTTATTGCGGCCACTTTTGATTCACGGGTTGCTGCTTTTTGGTGCTGGTTAGCAGAAGCGGCGGCGAATGCGGTTCCCATCTCTGCGATTTCAGCGCGAACCTGTCTTAATTGAACAGTCAATTCTTTGAATTCTGCGGCTAAGGTTGCGGTGTGTTC
>JASEHX010000033.1 GCA_030018645.1 Candidatus Margulisiibacteriota bacterium
CCGAGATGTTCGGTCAGTTAGCAGTTGTTGCACTTACTGGTTGAATGTGGGATTGGCAATTTTGGCTATATGAAATAAGCGTATTTCTTGTTGATATTATTATTGTTTATCTTTCTTTTTTCTTAGTTTTCAATTTAAAAGTGTTTTTAGGTGGGACATCAGGATTACCCTTTGAAATTTATAATAGTATTATCGTTCCTCTTGCTATGATTTGGTTGATTGTCTTTTTTATGGGAGGGATGTATAAATATCCACGAAAAGAAGAGCCGGTTATACAGCAAGTAGTAATTAATTCGTTTGCTATTACTTCATCTGCTGTCATTACTCTTTTAATTGCATATACATTAAGCACCGAAATATATTTTACTTTTAATTGCGTTTTATTTGTTTGGTTCGTATGTTTATTATTTGCCAATACTTCACGTATTGTTCTAAGAAGACTTTCTTAAGATGTTTAGATAGGAGCATTCTATGCCTAAAATAGCCATCATCGGCGGATCTGTTGGTTGTGCTTGACATAGCGTTTCTGAAAGTATACAGTATGTGTATATTATGAGAAACAAGCCAAAATCAAAAATCAATAAAATAATGGCGCTTGCCAAACAACTGCCCTGCTTTAGTTTGGCCGACCTTGCCAGCGTTGAACCAGACCATAACTACTTAAAAATTACCTTATCCCGCTATAAGAAAAGCGGAAAATTACTTAAAATAAGGAGGGGATTGTATGTGTCATCTGAATATATTAACGCTCTCCAGAAAAAGGGGCGTTTTTCTATATATCCTGAATTTATTGCTTCCATACTGTACCAACCCTCATATTTAAGCCTCGATTATGTTTTATACCAACATAATCTTTTAACCGAAATTGCCCGGAACTTTACGGCAATCACTCGAAATAAAACGGCCCATTTTACCAATGCCTTCGGAAATTATTTTTATCATAAAATTAAAGCTGAATTCTTTTGTGGTTTTAAAATCATTAAAATAAACAATTTTGTCATTTATAAAGCAACGAAGGCCAAGTCCCTTTTTGACTATCTTTATTTGAGGAGAAACCTTTTGGTCAATAAAAAAGCCGTTCGGGAATTGCGGCTAAATATGGGCAATTTTAACCAAGCCGATGTGCGGGAGTTTAAGCAATATCTAAAACTTGCGGGGACGCAAAAGGTTGCGGAAATCTTTGCTGTTCTCATGGAATAAATTACATGGAAATGTTAATACCCTTTTTGCAAAATCTAACGGCAGAATCCTCTGCCCTAAACCCGCTTTTTACAAGAAACCTGCTTAAAGAATATTTACAGTTCTTTGTACTGGATTATATCTATTCACATCCTGATTATAGCCAGATGGTTTTCTATGGCGGATCTTGTCTTGCGCAATGCTACGGCCTGCCGCGCTTATCAGAAGACCTTGATTTTGTAGATTGTAAAAATAAAATTGGCCTTTCATATTTGGCAAAAGACATTGAAAAGCATTTCAGGGAAAACACGGATCTGGAGGCAAAAGCAGCCATCCAGAAGTTTAGAATTTATCTAAAAATACCCATTTTACATAAATTAGGTTTGGCCAGTAAACACGAATCGGACTTGTTGTTTTTAAAAGTGGAGGTGTACAATAAATTCAAATTCTGCGATAGCTGCAAGATTGAAACTATCCCGCTTTTCAAGTTTAACCGTTCGATTTTAGTTGGGACGTTCGATCTTCCCACTTTGATGGCAACCAAAATCATGGCAATTTTTCACCGCAAATGGGAAAAGACAGATAAAATGGGAAAATCTGCAATAAAAGTTAAAGGCCGGGATTATTTTGACCTGATGTGGTATTTGCAGAAAGGCATCAGCCCAAACCTGGATTGTATTGAAGGGGTAAAAGACAGAAACGAATTAAAAATAATGCTTCTTAACATTGTAGAAAATGTTGATGTCAAGAGTATTCAATTGGACTTGGAGGCTTTTATTGATAATCCTGAATTTGTCAAGAATTTAAGCGCAAATATTAAAAAGATTATTACTAAGGAGCTGTTGTTATGGTAAAAATCGCCATCATCGGCGGGTCGGGCTTGGATGATCCGCAAATATTAAAAGATCCGATTATTAAAGAAGTTGATAATAAATATGGCCAGCCGTCCTCTTCGCTGACTTGCGGTGAAATAGATGGAGTTGAAGTTGTTATCCTTGCTCGGCACGGAAAGGACCACGGAATAATGCCAACAAAAGTTAATTTTCTAGCTAATATACATGCGTTAAAAGAAGAAGGATGTACACATGTTTTGGCGGCGACAGCCGTTGGGTCGTTGCGTGAAGAAATTAAACCAGGCAACTTGGTTTTCCCTTCCCAATTTATTGACTTTACCCGCCATCGCAACCTTACTTTTTTTACCGACCATGTAGTGCATACTCCCATGAGCCAGCCCTATGATTTGAAATTGACAGATATATTATGCCAAGTATGCAAAGAATGCGGGTTTGCCTATAATCGCGATGTTGCTGTAATTACCATTGAAGGCCCGCGCTTTTCCACCAAAGCCGAAAGCCATATGTTCCGAGCTTGGGGAGCGGATATCATCAATATGTCCACTTGCCCGGAAGTCATTTTGGCCAACGAGATGGGCATCCCATATCAAACAATAGCCATGTCCACCGACTATGACTGCTGGAAGGAAAATGAAGAACCGGTTACTTATGAAATGGTGATGCAAAGGATGCATGAAAATGCGGAAAAGGTCAAGACCTTGCTGGTTAAAGCTATCCCACGGATCATATAATTATACAAATTAAAGATGCGATTGAGAACGGAGAAAAAGTAAAATTCGATTCCAAGGCAAACACTATCGTACCGTATGGATGCGGCGGGCATCTGTTTTCCTGATCGATCAAAATCTACTCCCGTTTAAGTTTAAAATATTTAATTCCCCGGATTATAAAACTACTTGTCATGCTATAAAGATCATGATGGCAAGGGGCGCAGGGGCAATTGGGGCGGCGGCGGGGTTTGCCATGGCACAGGCGTTCCTGCAAAAAGCGAATATTGAAAAAGCTAGAAAAGAAATTAAATCCACCCGGCCAACCGCCCAAAACTTGTTTTATGCAGTTGAGAGGGTATTTAATGCTTCAAATCCGGTTAAAGAAGCGCAGATTATTGCAGATGAAGATGTCGCTAATTGCCGGAAGATAGGGGAACACGGCGAAAAACTGATAAAGTCAGGATCACGGATCGAGACCCATTGTAATGCCGGGTGGCTGGCTTTTGTTGATTATGGGACGGCTTTATCCCCAATTTATTTGGCTAAAAAGAAGGGTAAGAAATGCTTTGTATATGTTGATGAAACACGGCCAAGGGGGCAGGGGGCCAGATTGACCGCCTGGGAATTGGCGGGAGAAAAGATCCCGTTTAAAATTATTCCAGACAATGCCGGCGCCTTTTTAATGTCCCGCGGTGAAATAGATTTAATGATTGTGGGTGCAGACCGGATAGCGGCCAATGGAGATGCCGCCAACAAGATTGGAACACTTGAAAAAGCCATTGCGGCCAAAGAATTTGGAATTCCTTTCTATGTAGCAGCGCCGACTTCAACCATTGATTTGAATTGTAAAAGCGGAAAGGCAATCCCAATTGAAGAACGATCTGAAGATGAAGTTTTATTCCAAACTGGCCTTAATTCAAAGAGTGAGACGGAAAAAGTATTAGTATGTTCGCCTGGCGCGAAAGCTTTTAATCCGGCTTTCGATGTAACTCCAGCAAAATATATTACGGGGATGATAACCGAAAAAGGAATCGTCACGCCGACGGTAGCAGGGATAAAATCCCTCACCCGCTAAGGTCGAGATTTATGAGCGAGAAGAAACGGACAATAGTTAAATTTAAAGTAAACCTTAAGAATAGAAACATTCCAGACCATCCATTCCTAACCAAACTTATGCATTGGGGGAAAACTTTCACTCGGCTTGGGATTATGCCCAAAAATCAATATGGCCAGACTTTAGGGAACTTAAGTTTTCGGTTTAAAAAGGGCGCAAATGCTTTCATTATTACTGCTTCTGGGATAAAATCCGATTTTACGCTGGATTCCTTTGTCTTGGTGACGTCGGTCAATTTTAAACGTAGAATTGTTTATGCGGTTGGCAAACGCTTGCCTTCTTCAGAGAGCATGCTCCATTATGCGATTTATAAAAAAAGGAAGGACGTGAACGCCGTTTTTCATGGGCATAGCCAAGCAATATTAGATTATGCAGAAAAAGTTAATTTGCCCATGACAAAAAACGAGAAACCTTATGGTTCTACCGCTTTGGTAAACGAGGTGGAAAAAATATTGAAAAAAATTTATTTCTTAATCGTGAAAAAACACGGCTTTCTGTCGTTAGGTAAAAACATAAATCAAGCAGGCAAAATGGTTCTAGCTATTAAGAAAAAGTGCCGATAATTGCGTTGCGGAAGGGGCTATGTCTGTGATAAAATCCAGTTAAGAAAGAGGGCAAGGGCGAATTATGCCAATCAAATCAAGGATTCGGACTGTTCCTCACTGGCCCAAAAAAGGGATTATGTTCCGTGATATAACCACACTCTTAAAAGATCCGGTTGGCCTAAAGGTGTGTATTGATGACTTTGTTAGCCGCTACAAACACAAGAACATTGATGTTGTTGTCGGAATAGATTCAAGAGGATTTATTTTGGGGGGCGCTCTGGCTTATTTGTTAAATAAAGGTTTTGTCCCAGTCCGCAAAAAAGGCAAATTGCCGGCTGAAACCGAAAAAGAAGAATATGCCCTGGAATATGGAACCGATACGGTTGAAATCCATAAAGATGCGGTTGAAACAGGACAAAAGGTCTTGATCATTGACGATTTAATTGCTACCGGTGGCACCGCCATGGCGGCCGCCAAATTGGTAAAAAAACTGCACGGAGAAGTTATAGAATTTGCTTTCATCGTTGATTTGCCGGATTTGGGCGGCCGGAAAAAATTAGAAGCCGCCGGCTATTCGGTCTATGCCCAGACCGAGTTTGAGGGAGAATAAAATTTAGTTCCAGGGCAGGTGCTATCGCACAGTCAGGGTGCGAGACGCAAGGGAATTGATTATGAAAATCCTAGTTACCGGCGGGGCAGGTTTTATCGGTTCGAACGTTGTGGACGCCTACATTGAAGCCGGACATGAAGTTGCCGTCGTTGACAACCTCACTACCGGCAAAAAAGAGAATATCAATCCCAGAGCCCAATTTTTTAATTTAGATATCCGCGATCTTCATTTATCCGCGATCGTCCGTGATTATAATCCAGAGATTATAAACCATCACGCTGCCCAAATTGATGTCCGCAAGTCCGTGGCTGAACCAAAATATAACGCGGAAGTAAACGAAATTGGGACGTTGAATTTGCTCGAAGCTGCGGTAAAAGTTAAAGTTAAAAAAATCATTTTTTCTTCCACCGGCGGGGCAATTTATGGGGAGGTCAAAGAAAAGGGCGGGGCAAAGGAAGACCACCCGCAGGAACCAATTTCTCCTTACGCCATTACCAAGCGAACGGTAGAGATGTACTTGTATGCCTATAAAGTCAATTTTGGCTTAAACTACACGGTCTTGCGCTACGGCAATGTTTACGGGCCAAGGCAGGACCCGCTAGGAGAAGCTGGCGTGATTGCCATTTTCTGCGGTAAAATGCTGAAAGGCGAAACCCCAACCATTTATGGCGACGGAAAACAACTGCGCGATTATGTGTATGTCGGCGATGTTGCCCGCGCCAACCTGCTGGCCCTGAAAAAAGGACTGAACCAGATTTGCAACATCGGCACTGGCAAAGGAACTTCAGTTAATGAATTGTTTGCGCATTTGAAGCAAATTCTAAGATTTAAAGGTGATGCTATATATGCCGATCCGCGGGCAGGGGAATTGTTTAGGAGCGTCCTTAATGCCGCCAAAGCCAAGCACGAACTAGGTTGGGAGCCAAAGGTTAACATTAAAGCTGGACTCAAGAAAACACTCGACTGGTATGACTAAAAAAATCCTCTATTTATTCTCGGATACAGGAGGAGGACACCGCTCGGCGGCGACGGCTATTATCCGCGCGGTTGAACATGTCTATAAAAATGAAATCGAGCAGGAAAGGATCGATGTTTTTGCCGCTTGCTCCGGGTTTTTGAATATTTTTGCCAAACTTTATGCCCCCGTCATCAAATATACTCCCAAATTATGGGGGCAACTTTATTACTGGTTGGATGATCAGAAAAAACTGGAAATGCTGGAAAAAGTATCCGGGCCGTTTATTTTAAATGAATTAGTAAAACTAATCCAAGAGAAAAAGCCGGACGTCATAGTTTCCGTCCACCCCATGGTAAACCACTTGACGGTTGAAGCCATCCGCCAGAGCGGGCTTAAAATTCCCTTTATTATCGTGATAACCGACCCGGTAACCTTGCATCGGGCTTGGATTACGCCAGCCGTTGATATGGCCATTGTGGCTACCGATGCCGCCAAACAATTGGCTGTCCAATATGGGATGCCGGAAGAAAAAATTAAAATATTCGGCATGCCAATCGACCCCAAATTCTTTCTGGAAACGTCTGGCAAACAAAAAGCCCGTAAAAAAGGCCGGTTGAATCCCGAGTTGTTCACAATATTATTGATGGGCGGGGGAGAGGGCGCGGGGAAAATGGACGAAATTATCGAGAATTTAAATAAGCTGGAATTAAAAATCCAGGTTATCGTTATTGCCGGCAGGAATAAGAGCTTGGAAGCCAAATTAAAAAAAGATATGCCCAAATTTAAATTTCCCATGAAGGTTTTTGGGTTTACCGATAAGGTTCACGAAATTATGGCTGAATCAGATATTATTATTACCAAAGCCGGGCCAGGGACAATTGCCGAAGCTATGGCGATGAATTTGCCGATCATTATCACTTCCTGGCTGCCGGGACAGGAAGAAGGCAATGTGGAGTATGTGGTCCGTGAAAATGTGGGAAAAGTTAGCCAAGATCCGGTAAAAGTTGTAGAAATAATTAATGAATTGCTTTCGGACAAGAAAGCTTTTGAAGAGATGAAAGCCAATATCCGCCGCGCCAGCCGCCCGCAAGCCGCCTTGGATATTGCCGGACAAATATTGTCCTATTTGTAATGTCAAAAGCCCTCACCCCGTTAATATATTGCAAAGCCCCCCTCTCCCATTGGGAGAGGGGGGGAATATTAATCGCCTGTGGGGTGAGGGTTTTTCTTGTTTTGCTGCTCTCATTCGGTTTTTGTCACTTGTCATTTGCAGATGTATATCTGCGAGATGTGCCCGAAGGCCACTGGGCCAATGAAGCAGTATATAAGCTGGTTAAAATGGGGGTAACCGGCGGATTTCCTGACGGGACGTATGTCGGCGGCCGTGATATTACCCGCTGTGAAATGGCCTCTTTTCTATCCAAACTTTACCGCTCACTCCAACTGCAGGCCGGGATCAATGAGAAATTAGCGGCTGAATTAAAGAATGAAGTTGCCCAGCTCAAGTATGAAAACAGCCCGATTTCAGGAATAATCATTTTGTCTGGGACGGTGGAAGGGCGGATCTGCGGCGCAAGGGATTCAACTGGTACCGCCACCCGGATGGACTACCGCTTGCAAATGGCATGGCAGAAAATATTTGACCAAGATACTTCTTTGCGGGTTGGTCTAGATACTATGGATACGGGATATGATTACTCCCAAACTAGGCGGATTGCGACCCAACTAGTTGATGCGGAAGGGAAATTTAAAGTGGGCGAGTTGAAAGCTAAGGCCGTGATTGGTCAGGGCAAACAGCTCCATACCGAGTCCGACGGCCTATTCCCCAGCGAAAATAACATTTACTATCCGCGGCCGAACAGCGCCATTGAGGTCGGCGGCAATTATCGAGGGATCAATTGTTCTGGGGCGTTAATTGCCAGGCAGTTTAACAGCAGGGAAAGTATTGCTGTGCAGGAAATTAACGCGCTTTTTAGCTATGACTTTAGCGGGCTGTCGGTTTTATTTTGGCCCCGCTATTTTTATCGTGATAATGGACTGCATGATCTAAAGGCGGAATTAGGCGCCAATCTGCATTTTATCCCCAAAAGCACAACTGACATCATTATTGGAATCGGCTCCCTCCAGCAGGGAATGAGCGGATTATACGGTAAATTGGATCAATCTTTTAATGATCCCCTGCAAACCAATACCAATCTGCGCTTGCGTTTTGATGCGGCCGGCAATAATTTCCGCACCGCTGATTTGGACAAATACGAAGTAGTTGCCCTGAATAATTTTAATCGCTTGATTTTTGACGGTAAAGCTGACCTGGGATTTACTATTACCCAATTATTGCCGTGGAATATGGCCTTAAGTTATAAGAGCGATTGGGGAACTACCAGCCATTTAGAATATGGTTCCCAATACGTTGGCACTTATTTTGAATGGGAGGGGGCGGCCATGTATTATTTGTCTCCCGGAGCCAATATCAGCCTATTTTACCGATCCTACGAAGTCCCTAGCGGTATCGGACAATTTTCTGAAACAGCGGCCACGGTTTCATGCTTGATGGGGTTATCGGTTAAATGTATTTTTTAATTTGCGCTACTCTTTTTTGGCCGAGCGAGTCATTAAGTCAATGATGGCTTGCTGTGGATTCTTGTTTTCATATAAGATATTGTAGACCTCTTTAGTAATTGGCAAATCAACCTGATATTTTTCAGCCAATTTGAGGGCGGCGCGCGCAGTAGGCACCCCTTCGGCAATTTCTTGGGTGGAAGATAGAATATCGGCCAACTTTTTCCCTTTAACAATTTGTTCACCCACGGTATGATTGCGGGATAGTTTGCTTGAACAGGTGGTAATCAGGTCCCCCATACCAGATAAACCGGAAAATGTTTCAGCCGTAGCCCCCATCGCAACTCCCAACCGGGTGATTTCAGCGATTCCGCGGATAAGAAGCGCCGATTTAGCATTATCACCCAAACCTAGTCCGTCAGCCGCGCCCGCGGCAATGGCGATGATATTCTTTAATGCTCCGCCAAGCTGGACACCTAGGGGATCATTACTGGTGTAAACCCTGAATCGGTTGAGCATTAAGATATTTTGCACGGTTTTAGCGACTTCTGCGTCTTTTGCCGCTGCAACGGCAGCCGCCGGCAGGCCGCGGGCAATTTCTTGCGATAAATTAGGACCGGACAGAACCGCTAAGCGGTTTATTTTTAGCTCATCAGCCAAAATATCTAAAGGAAGCGTTAAGCTTTGTTCTTCAATCCCTTTGGCGGCGGAAATGACAACGGCTTCTTTTGAGATGCAGTTCTTTGCTTGCTTTGCGATATTTGATAAAAACTGGGTTGGTACGACAAAAAGACAAATATCCGCCCCGGCAATATCTTTTAATTCGCTGGTGATGACAATGCTTTCTTGCAGAGGAAAACCCGGCAGAAAAACCTTGTTTTCCCGGATTTCCTGCATCTCTTTAGCCAATTCTTTTTCAAAAACCCAAAGGACCACTGAATGGCCGGCTTCGGTCAGCAAAATAGATAAGGTTGTTCCCCAAGCCCCGGCGCCGATGATTGAAATTAGCATATTTTAAGCAGTTGCTTTAGAAAAATCTGCCAGCGGAACCTGAATTCTCGCTTTAATTTTAGTCCGATGCTTTAAAATTTGATCGATAAGTTTTAGGACAATTGCCTTATAATATTTTTCGCCGCACTGTTCGCAAACCCCAGTGGGGACTTTATCCACTATTGCGATAAGTTGTTCTCCCCATAGGCATGGTTTTGCTGTTTTTCTTTCGGTAACAGGGCCTCCACAGTAATAGCAATCAGCATATTTATTCATCTATACTTTCCTCCTTGTTTTTGGGTTTTCCCATTTTGGCAGGGAAGGGATATAAACCGTAATTATTCTTAGATAATTTAAATTTGTTTTTCCGCAAATTATATGGATCGGGTAGCCACTAGTGCCAAATCCGAGCAAAAGGCAACTGGCTCCACGAGGATCGCAAGGGTAATTTTCAATTATTTCTCCACTCAAGATAGCCTGTTCTAAATCAGATAGGGATATTTTATCTGATTGTCTTTCTTCTTCTGCATGTTCGGATAATTCATATTGATTGCTTTTTATTTTGGATTTTATCCAATCAATTTTTAATCTTCTGCTGGCCATAATTTATTTTAGCACATAAAGAAGTTCTAATACAGTAGAAGTGGTTATTTTCTATTCCCGATTTTCAGTTCTGTCCCGTTCATCAGTCGTTTAATATTGGGGATATGACGATAAATTATGATCGCGGTAACAACAACTGCAATTAAACAATAGGGAAGGGGGCGGCCAAGGATAATCAGGGCAAAAGTTACCAGAATAGCGGTCAAAATTGAAGCTACCGAAACATAACGGGTGACATAGATTACTAATACAGCGAATAAAAAGGCAAAAACAAAGACGTCGGGAGCGACGCCCAGTAAGAATCCCAGGCCAGTAGCCACTCCTCGACCGCCGGTAAAATTTAAGAAGATCGAGAAAGAATGCCCGATCACAGCCGCAAATCCTCCCAGGATGATAAACCAGGGATTCAGCGAAACTAGCATGCTGATATATACGGCAACCGTTCCTTTGAGCATATCCAAAACAAAAACGATTAGTCCCGCATTTGTGCCCATAGTCCTGAATACATTGGTTGCGCCAATATTACCCGAGCCATGCTGGCGGATGTCGATCTTCTTATAACGGGCAATGAGATAGCCAAAGGGGATGGAGCCAAGAAGATAGGAAGCTAACACAATGATAATTAAGTGCATGATAAATGTTTATTATTTAGAAGAGTGTTTAGTAATATAATCCAGGATATATACGATATATTCATCAAAATATCTAAGGTTGTTTTGCAGAAAATAAAATACTTTATCTGCGTCAACTTCCCAGTAAAGATGAACCAGCCGGTTCCTGAACTTTGCCATAGAGGTAGCAGTTTCTAGGAAGGTATCGGGAATAAGCTTATTTTCGTTGAGGACCTTAAAAATGTCTTTATAATCATAGGGAGGGCGAAATCCCTCAGATGAAATGATATGATTGCCAATGTCAAGACAGCATTCAATAGCAACCTGAAAAAGATACTTGGCACTATTTACATTGGTAAACTGTTTGATAAGAGCATCTTTGGAAAGTTTTTTTAGCTCATTTAGCTGCAGAACATATTCCCTAAGCTTTTCAATTAGCCCCGCTACTTTTTCTGGGTTGACCATAGTAGTCCTCCTTTTTTTATTCCTGAAAATAGGGCTTTGCGAAATTCTTCCCTTTTGGGCAGAAAATCGAAGTACTCATCACGGACAGTCGTTTCAAATTCTACCCGCCGGCGCTCATTTTTGGAATAAATTAATTTGCCGTTTTGTACTATCTGAATTTTATAGTTCAAAGGAGCTTGATTGATGATGCGAACGTCGCTTTCGTGTTTTTCAACAATGCCGACAGCGTCAATTTCTTTGGAAATAGTCATTTCCAGGTCAAGGTTTGATTGCCTGGTGTTTGAGTCATCAACGATCAGCGCAACGTCAATGTCGCTCCACGGCCGGGGAGTCCCTTCAGCAAAAGAGCCATAAAGATAAGCAATTTCAACGGGATGCTTTTGCAATATATCTTTAATTTGGTTAAAATTTGTCTTCATCTAAATTCCCTGAAACTTCTTCCAAAAGGGCTCGAGAACATCTTAGCAGGAAAAAAGCTCCGGCGCAAATGCGCCGGCAAAAAGGAGAAAGGGAATGAATATTCCAAGAACAGGTCGGAGGTTAACTGCCGTGGAACAAATGCAGGTTAGTAGACCACGAAGGGAGGGTGACGCCCCGCAAAATTTTATAGGGCGTCATTTACGTATTACTATTACGCTGCCTAATGGAAAAAATCGAAGAGCTTCTGAATTGTTTGTTGATGGTAGATTTAGTTTATCGGCGCCATTGTTTAGTCTAGAAGGATTGAGAGTCGAAATTGTCACGAATGCGGGCTATTCAATGGCAATTGATCAGCTTGTCGGTAAAACTGCCGCTGAAATCGATCAAGCTGCAGCTGAGCTAGATATGGTCATGGCTCTTTCAGATAATCGCGCTTCCCAAATTCCCACACCTGAACTGGTGTTTGTGCCCGCCGGCTCGTTCCCAGTTGTGGACAGCCAATTATTTGGTAATCAAAAAACAACCGCTACGGAAGTAACCATCAGCCAACCATTT
>JASEHX010000140.1 GCA_030018645.1 Candidatus Margulisiibacteriota bacterium
GGCAATAGGTAAAAGGTTTACTTGGACTGGCGCCAGCCAAAGCGGAAAATTGCCGGCATAATGTTCAATCAGCGCCCCAAAAAATCTTTCAATGCTCCCCAAGATGGCGCGGTGCACCATGACCGGTGTTTTTTTTGACCCGTCTTCGGCAATATAAGACAAATTAAATCTTTGCGGCAAGTTAAAATCAACTTGGACGGTAGGCCCTTGCCACAGCCGACCTAAAGCATCTTTTAATTTAACGTCAATCTTGGGCCCATAGAATACGCCGGCTCCCGGATCAACCGTAAATGGAATATTGCGGTCCTGCAGGGCCCGCTCTAACACTTCGGTAGCATGGTCCCAATTGTCTTCCATCCCGGCAAACTTTTCCGGCCGGGTGGAAAGGCTGACTTCATATTCAAACTTGAAAACCTGCATGACGTAATGGATAAAATCGAGGACCGCTAAAATTTCGGCCTCCAGTTGTTCGGGGCGGCAAAAGATATGGGCATCGTCCTGGGTAAATCCACGCACGCGCAACAAGCCATGTAAAACCCCAGATTTCTCATAACGATACACCGTTCCCAATTCAAATAGCCGTATCGGCAGATCGCGGTAGCTAACCGTCTTACGCTGGCAAATTAAAATATGCCCCGGGCAGTTCATGGGCTTGATGACATAGTCCTGTTCATCAATTTGCATAAAGTACATATTTTCACGGTAATAGCTGGTATGGCCGGAAGTGTCAAATAAATTGATTTTGGCAATATGCGGAATATAAACCAGTTCATAGCCGCGCTTTATATTTTCTTCTTTCAAGAAATTTTCAATGCTATTGCGGACAATTGCGCCCTTAGGATGATAATAGACAAAGCCGGCGCCGGCTTCTTCGTGGATTGAAAAAAGGTCTAGTTCTTTGCCCAGTTTGCGATGATCGCGCTTCTTGGCTTCTTCCAGGTTCTTCAAGTAATCGTCTAACTCTTTTTGCGAACTAAAAGCTGTACCATAGATCCTTTGCATGACAGGGTTGGTTTCAATCCCGTGCCAGTAGGCCCCAGCGATAGAAAGCAGTTTGAAGGCTTTAACCTCTCCGGTGGAAGCAAGATGGGGACCTTTGCAAAGATCAACAAAGTCGCCATTTTTATACAGTGTTACATTGTCGCCTTCAATTTCGCGGATAAGTTCAATTTTATACTTTTCTCCCCGTTCTTCCATCGTCTTAATAGCTTGCTCTTTACTTACGGGATGGACTGTGAATTTTTGGTTGGCTTTGATGATCTCATGCATTTTTTCTTCGATTTTAGGAAGGTCGGCCGGGGTTAATTGCTGAGGAATTTCAAAATCGTAGTAAAACCCTTCTTCAATTGCCGGACCAACCCCCAGTTTGGCGTCCGGGAAAAGTGCTAAGACCGCCTGCGCCATGACATGCGAGGCAGAATGGCGGAGAGTTTCGAGGTTAGGATGTAACATGCTAAATTTAGTATAGCATGCGGAAAGGCCAGCCGACAATGGGGCCGCAAATTTCGGGATAGAAATGGTTTGCTGATGATTATTTTTTCTACAGAAGGATTTTCATCGCCAAACAAGCAGCAACTAATAAATAGCATATTTGACTTTGCTTATTATATAATATATAGTAAAGTCCGCAGAGGGAGGGGGGAAGATATGCACCAGAAAATCTATAAAAGGGCAGCCATTGACCAAATACAAAAGTATTTATTAACTGATGATATTATTGTCCTGCAAGGGTCAAGACAGGTCGGCAAAACCTCAATAATGTTTTATCTGGATAAAATCTTGCAAGAAAAAGGGGCATCAACCCTTTTTATAGACCTTGAGGACTCGCGCAATGTGCGGGTTTTGGACAAGGGAGTAGAAGAGTTTTTGAAATATCTTTCAGAAGAGGGGCTTATTTTGCAAAACTTCAATCGCCATAAAAAACTCTATGTGTTTATTGATGAAATTCAATATTTAAAAAGCCCTTCCCCCTTCCTAAAACTACTGGCCGATCACCACAAATATCTAAAATTAATTGTCTCCGGTTCATCAACCTTTCAAATAAAACAAAAATTTAGTGATTCATTGGCGGGAAGAACCGTTAATTTTGAAATTTACCCCCTATCTTTTATAGAGTTCTTAGTTTTTAAAAATATTAATTTATCATTAAATAATAAATTAACCGAAAATAAAACAAACAAATTAAAAATATTATTTGAAGAATATGTTCGTTTTGGCGCCTATCC
>JASEHX010000141.1 GCA_030018645.1 Candidatus Margulisiibacteriota bacterium
CGCGGTCCATGCTGGTTAACAGGATCTCCCCCGCCCCCATTTTTTCCGCTTTAACCGCCCAATCCACCGCATCTAAACCAGTAGGTTTTCTTCCTCCATGCGTATATACTTCCCAAACCTTACTTGACCCTTGACCCTTGACCCTTGACCCTAATTTTGCGTCGATCGCGACCACAATACATTGACTGCCAAATTTTTCGGCGCCTTTGCTGATCAAGCCGGGATCATTAATCGCCGCGGTATTAACTGAAACTTTGTCCGCGCCAGCCGATAAAAGCTTGCGCATAGTTTCTACATCGTTAATCCCGCCGCCAACGGTAAAGGGAATAAAGACCCTTTCGGCGGTCTTGCGGACCACCTCCAGCATGATATAGCGTTTATCGGAAGATGCAGTAATATCGAGAAAAACTAATTCGTCGGCGCCTTCTTTATCATAATAAGCAGCCAATTCTACCGGGTCGCCCGCGTCTTTCAGGTTAACAAATTTTGTTCCCTTTACCACGCGGCCTTCGGTGACATCGAGGCAAGGGATAATACGTTTGGCTAACATGGCGTACTCATACAAAAACCACCTGATCATCAACCGCCGCGAATGAATTCTTAAACAGCTTTTTGACGCATTTATCGGCCATTTTTCTTTCTTTCATGGTGGGATATTCGGCCGCGTCAAAATGGACCAGGGCTAATTTTTTGGCTTTGGCCTTTTTCGCAATCAACGCCCCCGTTTCCGGGTTAAGGTGCGGCCATTCAGCGCTGTTATGCCCTGGCAGGAAAGCGGATTCGGTAATTAATAGATCAGCGTTTTGGGCCAACTTAATGGCGTTATCACAAATTCCTGTATCGGGGATGAAACTGATCACTTTCCCGCCAAAGTTAAACCTAAATCCAAGGCAGGGCGCTTTGTGATGCAAGAATAGCTGTTTTTCTAAAAAAGGCACGGAAGGATTTTTTTTGCCGAGTTCTGCAATTTTTACTTTTAGTTTTATTTCGCCAAGATGGGCAGTCAGCGGATTGGCAACAAATTTATTCAACAACCGTTTTCCGCCCTTTGCACAGTGGATTGTCATTCCTTGAGGAAAAGAGAATTTAGCTAAAATGTGCAGCCCGATGATGTGGTCTAGATGAAAGTGGCTTAAAAATAAATGAATTGGTTTATCCTCTTTCATGTATTGGTCAATCTTATAAATCCCGTTACCGGCGTCAAGGATGACATACTCGTGCGGGGTTTCAATTAAAATACATAGAGTATTCCCGGTCTTAGTATCGTACCAGCCGTTGGTACCGAGGAAAGCGACCTTGATTTTAGGCATTGTGTTATAATTTGTAGCATGATATTGAAAGGATTTCAAGTTTTGCTCTTTTCACTGCTGATTCTTTCCCCTGGCTATGCAGAAAGCTTGCCCATTGCCTTTCAGCCCATTCCAGGACAACTCTACTTCGCCAGCCAGCATTTGGCCGTGGATGCGGCCGAGTTTGACACCTTTGTCATCAGGATTAATGCGCAGCAAAGCGGCGCCGCACGGCTTTTTTGGGCCAACAATTATGATCCCCAATTTAACCAGCCGAAAAGCACTTGGTTTTTCTTAAAGAAGGGAGAGCATAGTTACTATTTTAATTTCCCCTCCCAAAACCTCAATTGGGTCGGCTGGACAACCGGGTTTATTTTTTTTCCGGAAATGAATCCTAACTTAACTGAAATTAAACAGGCACAATTGATAAGCGGCAACTGGCTAACCGCCAGCATTGCCGGCTGGCAGGAGTTTTGGGGGCCAAAAGGAAGGTTGATTATCGGCAGTACCATTAACACTATCCAGAGCCCCACCCTTTTCGGCCGATCAATTTTTGTTTACATTTATTGGATACTCGCCTTCGCAGCCATTATTTTTTTATGCTGCCGGATATTCCTTTGGTCAAAAGAAAAGAAAAAAACCGCCTTCTATGCAATTTGGCTGGAAACTGGCAGGATTACTTTTTTCGCAATCATTGCTATTTGGGTTTTACTGGAAATAAGTTCTCTCTTTAACAATTGGCTGGCATTGAAGGATGATTGGAAGTATGTCGGTAAAAATTATCGCGATAAGCTGGTCATTGCTAACACTGGCGACTTTTATTCTTTTATTGAATTCTGCGAGAAAAATATTCCCTTGGGAGCTAAATATGATATGCGCATCCCGCCGGTTTACAATGA
>JASEHX010000142.1 GCA_030018645.1 Candidatus Margulisiibacteriota bacterium
AACCTACCTTAAAGGAGAGCCCGGATGGGAAAGGGTAAAAAATGTCATTTGGGATGCATATAAAAAGAAAACGGCCCTATTTTTAAGTTGTGTTAATCTTGGAGAAATATATTACATAATCTATCGCAATTACAGCCCGTCAGCCGCTGATCAGGCGATTAGCATGATTAAACTTTGGCCCTTGCGCTTAATCGACGCTAAAATGGATATGGCAATTATTGCTGGAAGAGTAAAGGCGGAAAATGCTCTTTCTTACGCCGACGCCTACGTTGTTGCCGCCGCGCTAAGCAAAAAAGCAGCAATTATTACCGGCGATCCAGAATTTAAGCAAATTGAAGATTTGGTAGAAGTGCAATGGCTACCAAGCAATAAAAGCTAAACCCGCTTTTCTTGAAAATTGGCTCAAAAACATTTTTAACCAGAGCTTCTTTAATTAATAAAAATCCCCCTTTCGCTTGCCAATGACGCTGTCGCCTGGGTCCGCGCGGGGACTTATGCCTATAAAATTCAGGGGGTTCTTTAATGGTCGCAGGAGTAAAAGGACCTAACCCTTTGAAAATCTCCCGCTTGATCGCTGGCGAGATATTAGTAAAATTATTGGGCGCGAAGTTGGATTTGTAAGAACAGCAGAAAAAAGCATTGGCGGTCTTCCTCAATAAAGGCGGCGTTTTCCCACCAGGGGTTCTTCTGCTGCAAATCAGCCAACTCAATCATTGTATCCATCGGATACAATAATAGCCGGAGAAGGGAAATAGGTTAGTCATTCAAATGGAGGAGAAATTTAAGCCGAAGAAGGAAACGACGGAAAAGAGCGAGAAAATTATCAATAAATCGCACCGGCTTTATTTGTGGAAGGATCACTTCTTTTTCTACGGTTTTAGCCGGAGAGGTTTCTTCCCCGTTATCAAACGAAGGGGGAGGGATTGGTCCTGCAGCGGGGAAGGGGACTAAGCTTGTAGGACGGCTAGGCGGCGAAAAAACAGGGACGGTATTTGGGAGGGGGAATTGAGCATGGATGTCCCGGAGTCCCTTGGCAAGATTAAGACAAAAATGATAAATAAATTCCACTTCGATTTGCCAGCAAACCGCGGCCGCCAGCGTTATTCCCAGGTCTTCTTGGTCGCTGACCGCAGCGTCAAAACAAATCCCTTTGCCGCACGCGATTGGACCAGTTAGCGCACCGACATGGGGAAGGAAAGCAGTTGTTATTTCGCTATCAATGGTGATCTTGAAAAAGTAAAGGGCGCGATCGCCCTGTAGGGAAAGAGAACTGGGGAGACCGAACCACAATAGATAATTGGTATCAGCACAGGCGGTGAGCGCCATTATATGCAAGGGTTTATCTGGTTCAATGCTTTCCCCGAGCCTTAAAAGGTCAAAGTTTGGAGCTATGGCGGTTGCATTAAAAAATTCTATTTGCCGTTGATAGCGCGCGGTTAGCGCACTAATGGCCGATTGTTCACTTGGGCCATTAAATATCCTCATTTTTGCAATAACCTCTTCTGCCACAAGATGCAGAAGCTCTTCTGGTGTGGTCGGCTTAGGAGCTTTTGGAGGAGGAGAAGGAATAAGCCGAAGATAGGAAGGCCATCCTTCTGGCGGCTTTCTCCTTGGCGGCGTAGTATTCATAATAGATTATCGGCCAAAAAATAAAAAATTGCAGGGAAAAATTGAAAGAAAATATTTCCGCTCCCCTTTCGGGAAATGGCTGTTTGATCTTGGGCCTCCGCCCAAGCCCATTCGTGCAATCCCGAAACTTACTGAGCGCAATTGCCGCTATATTTTCCTAGGCAAAATCCGCGGCGTGGGCGACTTTATCCTTTCCAGCGGTTTAGAAGCCGGCAAAACATATATTCTCGAATTTAGAGATGAAGCAAAAGATGGGCAAACCAACACAGTCGGATCTGGATCGCAGGCGGATTCGGGCAAGCCGATAGTATTTTGAGGGTTGGTAAAAGTTGCGCCGTTGTCAGAGCTGGTACGCAGTGCAATCACGCCGGGAGATTGGGACATGTCTGTGTAGTATAAGTAAATAGTGCTATTAATAAAAATAGCCATCTTAGTTTCATTCCAAGTATAAACAACATGATATCTTGAATTAGGTGTGATATTATGATTAGAGTTTATACATATTGAATCTGCCATCGTACCATTCTTCACACAAAACTGAAAGCCATA
>JASEHX010000034.1:0-2200 GCA_030018645.1 Candidatus Margulisiibacteriota bacterium
TCAACGCCCCTGCTTATATGTGGCAGGGCTTGTTGAATCGTTAGATTACTTAATGGCTCCCACCACTGACGAAGCTTTATAGCAATCAATGCTGGAGGTAAAGTGTCGTTGGTAGCCGTATCGACTATGGCAGCCGTTGCCGTCCTTGCAACCTCCAACCTTGCTGCGGTCTCATCTGATCCTGCTGAAGGTGGTGCGGGTGGAGCAGGTGGAGCCGGGATCAAAGCTAAAAAGGCCCGAACTTCGGTGCCGATGTTGGCATCATTCTTCCATGGTTCTAGGGTCGTGCGGGCGAAAGCATGTAGGCTAAGGGCAAGCTCCGCCGTCCCATTTGTATAAAAACCAAGATATCTCTTCTTTGAGTTAACACGTATTGTTCCTGTTCTGTCAGCAATCCCTTCAATATGTGCTTTTTGGGTAACAACGGGAATGTTTTGGGTCGTGGGTATTCCTCCGCCAAATTGCATACCGCAGACTTCTCTTCCAAATCCGAACCATCTTTTGGTAACTCCATATAAAGTGACTTGATTAGGGCCGACTCTTTCTGCTTTTACTGCTTGCCTATAAAAACCAGTTTTAAGAGCTAGTTTGTTCAACATGGGAATCATTATTTTGTTCCTCCGCCTATTTTTTTCTTGTAATTAATAAATTTATTTCCTGTGCCCTTGCATATAATTCAGGAAATCGGTCACGCTTTTCATATAAATCAGTAAAAGCGGCAAAAAAAGCTCGAGCGGAATAAGCATCAAGGTTAAACTCCAAGTCATCCAAAACCTCATCCGTAATAACCGTTAAACTTCTTGCGCCTCCCTCCGCTGGTGCGGGGGCGGCAGAGGGGACAGGGGGCATTTTAGCGGCTAATCTTGTTATGCGATCAGCACCAAGCTTGTCACTAAGAGCATGTGATAAAAATGCTTTTGCTCTGGTTGCATCCCGCGATTCAGTAGCTAAAAATGCATCAACCTCATATAAAAATGCGTGTATGTTATCACAAGTTGGAGCTGAACCAGCGACGGTGGTTACCAAAAGTGGAGACTCGTCAACTGATACCAATTCACCAGTAATGCCCTCACCAGCCGAATCTGTAGAATAAATCTCTGCTTCTGTTCGGGGAACCTTTTGGCCTTTGAAGGCGTTGTACCTTTCACCCTGCAGGTGTATCAACTCAGCCTTAACTTCTTGCATGGACTGCGGGCGTTTGGTGGGGTCCGGGTCCAGCATGCGGCCAATCAGGTTGCCAACGCCGGGGATGGCGGCGAAGGGGGCGAGGTCTAGGGGGTTTGCGCTTCGATTGTCTGCATATTGAAGATAACTTTGTTGATCAGTAATAGTTCCATTGAAGGGAAAAGTGCTTTTGTGGGACGAATCGTCTGACTTCGCGCAGAATAAGCGGTAAAGAGTGACCCCCAGGGAATATATATCACAAAGGATGAGACTAGCTGATGCGGCGGCTCTCTCTGCGTCCGTATGATACTGGCCGTAAAGAGCATGATAGGCCGGGTCTAAGTAAGAGAAAGTGCCAATAGTTGCTCCTGAAACGGTACCTTCTGATTCTTCTCCGACTCTTTTGGCCACTCCCAAATCGATCAGCACGGCCTGCAGTACGTCCCGGGCCCCACTGTCAGTTATTCGTCTCAATAAGATATTGGAGGGCTTTACATCCCGGTGGCAGGTATGTTGGGCGGCAAGGGCCGAGAGCCCGTCAACGATATCATTCGCAATGATAAAAAGCCGGGCTAATGCTTCAGAGGTGTTGGGCTTTAGATCAATACTGTAGAACGTTGGATCACTATCGTAGACTATAAACGGTTTTTTTAAAGCATTTTCTGCCGATACCGAACCTTCGATAAAAGGCATTACAAAGAAAGGTTTGCCGTCTTGTGTTCTTCCGTAATCCAACACTTTGATCACGGCCGGGTGATCAATGTTTGTAAGGAGATCAATCTCTCGCTCAAATCTGGCTTGATCGCCTCCAGCTAGGATTTTTACCGCAAAAAACTGTCCTTCTGCATCTTGTGCTTTTACTACTCTGCTTTGGCCGCCGTCCCGGGTATAAATTACTTCTGTCTGGTAATACTTCTTGCCGTCTTTTCCGGTATATTGAGAAATCTGACTTAGTCGGAGTTCCAGCCGGGTTGACAGATTGTCGAGGGCACTAGTGATATTGCTGCTGCCGCTTTTTTCCCTTAATGATTTCAGG